>NZ_JACAQP010000027.1:176446-220343 GCF_013387025.1 Pseudomonas reactans
GCAAGCCCCCTCCCACATTTTTGACCACGTAAGCCTTATTTGGCCTGGTAGATGATCCCCGGACTGCACTGCACCATCTGATAGTGATCCGGCAGGCCGTTCAGCGCTTCCGAAGCACCGAGGAACAGGTAGCCGCCACGCTTGAGCGTGCCATGGATGCGCAACAGGATGTCTTTCTTCACTTCGGCCGAGAAGTAGATCAGCACGTTGCGGCAGAACACCATGTCGAACTTGCCCAGGCTGGCGTAGCTGTCGAGCAGGTTGAACGAGCGGAATTCCACGCGGCTCTTGATCGGCGCCTTGACCGCCCAACGCCCCGCCCCTTTCGGGTCGAAGTAACGTTGCAGGCGCTCTTGGGACAAACCACGACCCAAGGCCAGGCTGTCGTACTCGCCAGTCTTGCAGTTGGTGAGCATGGTGCCGGACAGGTCGGTGGCGACGATTTGCGCACCGGCCTTCAACTGGCCCATGTTGGTCCGCTCGAACTCATCGATGGACATCGAAATCGAGTACGGTTCCTGCCCCGAAGAGCAAGCGGCCGACCAGATGCGCAGGCGCTGGCCAGGGCTGGCCTTGATGGCCTCCGGCAACACTTTGCTCTTGAGCACTTCAAACGGGTAGGTGTCGCGAAACCACAGGGTTTCGTTGGTGGTCATGGCATCGACCACCATCTCCTTGAGCCCGCTGCGCGGCTGCCCCTGGATGCGCTGGACCAGCTCGCCCAACGACTTGATGCCCTGCTGCTCCATCAGTTTGTTGAGACGGCTGGATACCAGGTACTGCTTGTTTTCACCGAGCAATATGCCACAGGCCTTTTCCAGGAAGACCCGGAACTGTTCGAAATCCAAATTACCCGTAGACAATGATACCGCCTCTTAAATCGTGTGACCGCCAGGGGAAATCCCCCTAGCCGTGATCTGCTGCCTTGATCCGGTCGACTACCCGGGATGCCAGGTCATCAGGACGGAATTTGGCCAGGAAGTCATCGGCACCGACCTTCTTGACCATCGCCTGATTGAATACACCCGACAACGAAGTATGCAGGATGATATGCAATTTTTGCATGCGTGGATCGTTGCGTATCTCGGCCGTGAGGGTGTAGCCGTCCATTTCCGGCATCTCGATGTCGGAGATCATCATCAAGAATTCTTCTTCCGGCTTCTTGCCGTCGTCCACCAGCTTGCGCAGGTAATCCAGCGCCTGGCGACCATCGTTGAGGGCCACCACTTCCACGCCGACCGTTTGCAGGCAACGGGTCACCTGCTTGCGCGCCACCGAGGAGTCGTCCACGGTCAGCACGCGCAGGGAGACCGCCTTGTGCGCGGTTTCGGCGTCTACCACCCCCACGGAAATCGATTCCGAGGTGGGGGCCACTTCGGCGAGGATCTTCTCCACGTCGATGATTTCCACCAACTGATTATCCACCCGCGTCACCGCCGTGAGGTAGTGATCGCGACCAGTGCCCTTGGGCGGCGGATGGATCTCTTCCCAGTTCATGTTGACGATGCGCTCCACCGAGCGCACCAGAAAACCCTGGGTCTTGGTGTTGTACTCGGTAATGATGACGAACGGGTTCTCGCGGTCCTGTAAACCCGCCGAACCGGTGGCCAGGGCCAGGTCAAGAATCGGTATCGTCGCGCCACGGATGTTGGCGACGCCACACACCACCGGGCTGGACTTGGGCATGATCGTCAGCTTGGGGCATTGCAGCACTTCCCGCACTTTGAACACGTTGATGCCATACAACTGCTTGCCATCCAGGCGAAAAAGCAACAACTCCAGGCGATTCTGCCCTACCAGCTGTGTGCGCTGGTTTACTGAATCCATTACTCCTGCCATGCCTTGACTCCCACGCTAAAACCTTTGGCCATACCTATAAGGGCAGTGACGCGCACCCAATGCTAAACGGCACGGCCTTTGCTATTTATTGGTCATGGATATTAAAACGACAGTTTCCCGACGCCCCGTCCTGACACGGTTTCGCAGATCGCTCTGCGCACCGCTGGTGTTGCTTGCCCTGGGCCTGGGCGCCACGGCCCGCGCAGACAACGTCACCTTGCCTGATCTACTTATCGGCGTCACCCAAGGCTTTCTTGAGTTCACTGTAGAAGATTATCTGGCGACCACCCAGACGCCGGGGCGCTATGAAATCCAGGTCAACCAATTGGACCCGCGCTTGCGCATGCCCATGTGCGACAAGGAATTGACAGCCACCCTGGAAAGCCCCGCCCAGCCGATCGGCCGTGTGACGGTCAAGGTCCGCTGCGATGGCGCCTCGCCCTGGACCGTGTTCGTGCCGGCCCAGGTCAAGCTCTTCCGTGATGTGGTGGTGGTTGCCCGCCCCCTCAAACGTACCGGGATCATCGGTTTCGAGGACGTGGTCCTTCGCGAACGCGACATCAGCATGATCAGTCAGGGCTACCTGACCTCTCTCGACCAGGCGGTCGGACAGAAGTTGACCCGACCAGTGGTCACGGACCAAGTCATCACCCTGGTGCATCTGGAGCAAGCCGAAGTGATTCGCAAGGGCGACCAAGTGGTGATTTCCGCCAGCAGCGGTGCGCTGCAGGTGAAAATGCCGGGGGAAGCGTTGTCCAACGGCGGCATGAGCGAACAGATACGCGTGAAGAACCTTAATTCCAACCGGGTGATCAAGGCGCGAGTCACCGCACCGGGCCAGGTAGAGGTGGCTCTATAGATTACTGGTATCAAGCGCCTGCTTTTCCTACACTGTTGGCTGGATGCCGGCCTGTAGGTTTTATTGTCAATCGAGCCTAAAGTTTGTCCGGGTATGGCCGAAAACATGGCAAGCGTCCAAATACCCAGAGGTTTTTTGATCATGGTCATCGATTTCAGTCGTTTAAATAACACCCCGACCCCGTCGGCCCCTACGCGAGCCACTGGCACCAAAGACAGCGTAGAAGCCAAGGCCCAGCCACTGCCCGCCAAGGCAGAACAGGCCAGCGTCAGCCAGAGCGGGGAATCCGTACACCTGAGCAACGAGGCTCAACAGTTGCAGAAGGTCACTGACTCGCTGCGCGATCAACCGGTAGTCAATAAAGCCCGCGTGGCCGAATTGAAACAGGCAATCGCCGATGGCAGCTATAAAGTCGACAGCAACCGTGTAGCCAGCAAGCTGCTTAATTTCGAAGCCGAGCGCTAGGCAAAGGCCTGCGCAGGGCTTTTGGACGCTTAAACCCCAAGGCCAGCCATGCATCACGACGAAAATCTGCTTCAACTGATCATTGATGATCTAGCCCCGACCCAACAGCTGCTTGAGCTGCTTCGGGAAGAAACCCTGGCCCTCTTCGGTCGGGACATGCCCCTGCTCGAAGAAATTCTGGCGCGCAAGCAGTCGCTGATTATCCTGCTGGAACAGCACGGCAAAAAACGCAGCGAGATCCTCATCAACCTGGGCCTGCCGGCGGACCATGATGGCCTGGCGCAACTGGCCAGCCACTCCACGGTCGGCGATCAGTTACTGGCGCAGAGTAAGGAGCTCAATCAGTTGCTCAGCCAGTGCCAGGAAACCAACCTGCTCAACGGTCAGTCGATCCAGCTTCAGCAAGCCACGACCGCCAACCAGTTGCGTATACTTCACGGCGGAGAGCCTCCGGCGCTTTACAACGCCCAGGGTTCCACCTCGCGCCTGGTCAAGCCAAGCACCCGCAGCCAAGCCTGACGCCTGTTTACAGCGCACCTATCCAAGGCGCGCCACATACTGGCAGAATGCCTGCTCTTGCGTGTTGTCGTATTTTGTCTGGAGATGGAAGAACCGTGTTCAACGCCCTTAATGCGGAAGATGCCCCGCAGCCACCCAAGGTCCTCACCACGCCTCTGGAAATCGCCAGCACCTTGCGGATGCTGCAAGACAGCCATGACCCGCTGATCATCACCTTTCATGAGCGAAGCCAGCGCTTCCAGAGCTACCTGGTGGACGTCAATCGCGACAGCGGCACCCTGGCCCTGGATGAAATGATCCCCCGCGACGGCGAACGCTACCTGGAAAACGGCGAACCCTTCCGCATCGAAGGCTTCCACGAAGGCGTACGCGTTGCCTGGGAAAGCAACGGCAGCCTGAGCATCAGCGAACAGGACGGCCACCGCATCTACACCGGCAGCCTGCCCGACGAAGTGGTCTACCATCAGCGCCGCAATGCCTTCCGCGCCGCCTTGAAGCTGGCCCAACTGGTCAACATCGAGCTGGGTGGCGAGAAGCTCAAGGCGCCTATCAGCGGCAAGCTGCTGGATATTTCCGCCACCGGCTGCAAACTGCGTTTTGAAGGCGATATCTCCGAGCGCTTGCAACTGGGCCAGGTCTACGACCGCTTTATCGCTGCCCTGCCCTTTGGCAGCATGACCACCTCGGTCGAACTGCGCTACTTGCACTTCGAAGAGAAGATCAACACCACCTTCGCCGGCGTGCGCTTCCATAACATGAGTGGCTTGGTGCAGCGCCAGGTCGAGCGCTTTGTGTACCAGTTGCAACGCGAAGCACGACGCTTCGACAAAGACGACGATTTTTAAAGCTTAAAGATCTCGGCAAAAAAAACGGGCAGATCCTGATGGAATCTGCCCGTTTTGCATTCAGGGGCGCGCCCTGCTCAAGTCGTGAGGGTGCTCGTCCGGCCCCGCGGGCGCAGGCGGTCCTACAAAGGGCGGCTCGTCCGCTTCGGGGCTCAACGCCGCTTCCGGTTCAGGTTCAGGGGCGGCGGTTTGCATTTGTTCCTGCACCACGGCCTCGTCTACCCGCGGATCGAGACAAGCCACCAGCGGCGAACTGGACATGCTGTCGGGCATTGCCACGTGGTGCAACGGTGCATCATCCACCTGATGCAGGTTGGTCACCGCTTTCGGTCGGATGCGCCATACCAGGATCAACGCACACAGGCTGAAAAACGCATACAGCATGTGGCTGCCGAACAGCTTCATCACCACGCCGGCGAGCAACGGCCCGACACTGGCGCCGACGCCGTAGGTCACCAACAGCATGGCCGTCAGCGACACGCGTCGATCGCCTTCCACGTGGTCGTTGGAGAACGCCACCGCCAGCGGATACAGACAGAACTGCACCAGAGAGCAGACAAAACCTGCCACGAACAACACTTCCAGCGGCACCTGGGTCAGTATCGCCAACGGCAACGCCGCCACGGCCAGGCACAGCGCGAAGCAGCGGATCAGCAGCGCGCGATCATAGCGGTCAGACAGCCAGCCCAATGGCCACTGCACCACTAGCCCGGCAAAAATGCAGCTACCCATGAACAGACCCACTTGCTCGGTGGTCAAGCCCTGCTGAGAGGCATACAACGGCGCCAGACCGTAGAACGAGCCGACGATCAGCCCCGCGCCAAGCACGGTACTCAGGGACTGCGGCACGCGTTTGATAAAGAAGCGCGGCTCCATCGGGGCAGGATGCAGAGGCGCCGGGTGAATGCGCCGCGTCATGGCCACCGGCACCAGGCACAGCGCAAAACACAGCGCGACCAGCATCAGCAACTCAAGACCCAATTGAGGGTGCATGACCAGAATCAGTTGGCCGAGCACCAGGCCCAGGTAAGACGCAATCATATAGCCGCTGAACACCACGCCACGCTGCTTGGCATCGGCCTGCTCATTGAGCCAGCTCTCGATGACCATGTACTGGCACATCATGCCCAGGCCGACGATCATCCGCAGCACGATCCACGCCGGCAGCCAATCGATCAGCCCGTGGCCCAACACCGCCGCGCCGACGATCCCGGCGCAGGTCGCATAGGCGCGAATATGCCCGACCCGGGCAATCAGGCGATGCCCGATCTTGCCACCCAGCACCAGGCCAAAATAGTTGGCCGCCATCAACGCGCCGACCCACAGGCTGTCGACATGATCGGCCGCCAGGCGCAGGGCCAGGTAAGTACTGAGCAGGCCGGAGCCGATCAGCATCATCAAGGAGGCGAAATAAAGGGCTCGAAAAGATTTCCAGATCTGGCGCATCGGCGTTCCGAGCGGCTCCTTGCGGTGAGAGACAGGGCTATCGGCATGATAGTCCGGGGTGGCCGGGTCCGGACAGGCGGTATGCGCTGTTTCCGGGGATTATTTTGCTTAAAGGTTCAGACGCTGTCCGGCTGCTCGCGGGATACACGAATCGCTATAAATACACGATGCCAGGGCTGTGAACCCATAACCCCGGCAAGGTTCGACCCATCTTCGGAAAACACCCACAAAAAAGCCCCGCCAGACGGATCTGTGCGGGGCTTTGGATCTGGTGTCCCAGGGCCGGTTCGAACGGCCAACCTTCCCCTTAGGAGGGGGATGCTCTATCCAATTGAGCTACTGGGACAAATGACAGCCGCTACGCTAAAGGCGCGGCGACGGACGGCGTGCATGTTAACGGCCGAGGTGGGTTTTGTCATGTCGTCCGTGGGCTTTTTGAGTGTAGGTCGATGCCGGCCTTATTTATCCTACCTTGAGCCCGCAAACACGGGCTAGTGAGGCTATCGTGCAAAATGCACTCCCCCAAAACGCCATCATTGCAAATTGCAACCTTGCAGCACCTTAAATCATACTCAACTTGTTGATTTTATTGAATTAATAGATTGGCACGACACCTGCAATACTTCTCCTACAAACCCAATAAGCCACGGCGTTAAGCGGAGAACATAACCATGAACAGTGCCCTTCTGTTAGCCCTCAACACCGTAGCCTTTGCTGCACTGCTGATGTTTCATTTTCAATCGACCGGCAGCAATGACCCTGCGCAGATCAGCCAGGCTGTGCCACATCACCTGCAACAACGCCCGCAACTGGCGGTGATGAACCCAAACGCGCAATCGCCGGTACGCGTGACCCAAGAGGCTCAGTCCACTTCTGCTTCTGAACATTGGGTTTTCTGAGGACATTCTGATGAACAAATTTGCCTGGCTGTTTTTGTGCCTGACCGCGCTGGCTGCTGTCCTGGGCATGAGCACCGAATCCTATGACGGCCAGACCACCGCATTTGTTAGCAGCGGCGTGTTCGCCTGTCTATTGCTGCTCACGTTGATCGTCGGTCGACGCATCAAATTCGACCCCATCCTGCGCTAATCTCCTCTCCCTACCTTATGTCGCCTCCCCCTCGCTAATCGGCAAATTGCCACTAGTCTTAAACTTAAGGGCAAAAGGCCACTTTGCTATAGGATGTGCGGCCTCAAACCCTGTGGTGGCCTGGACTGACGGGAAGTTCCATCGCGGATTTACGCGTTGAAAAGTTTTCCAACCAGTCCGCAAAAATGCAAATGAGTGCTGGCATAAAGCCTTTAGGCAGTTCAATATTTGTCACAGAATTGACGCCAAGGAAATGTCAAATCTGAGGCATGATGCGGCCTCTTTGCAATTCAGGTTGAACTTTGGTCGTGAGCCTTGTCTTAACACTCATCTTGCGGCCAATTCCAAAAACCGCTCCCCTGAACTAACCGGTTAAATATATGCGCCCATTGAAACAGGCAATTTATTCCAGCCGTACGGCTGACAAGTTCGTCGTACGTCTGCCAGACGGAATGCGGGAACGCATTGCCGAGGTGGCTCGCAATCATCACCGCAGCATGAACTCCGAAATCATCGCGCGCCTGGAACAAAGCCTCATTCAGGAAGGTGCGCTGGGCGACGAGTTGAGCATGCGCCTGGACAGCCCCGAGCTGTCGCTGCACGAACGCGAACTGCTGCAGCGTTTTCGTCAGCTCTCCCATCGCCAGCAAAATGCTCTCGTCTCGCTTATCGCGCACGACGTTGAGGCGGCCGCAGAAGCCAATTGATCTGCTACTGAAAGCCGAAGCCAGCCATGTGCTGGCTTTTTTTTGCGCGGGATTTTTTGTAGGAGCCGGCTTGCCGGCGATCCGAGCGATGCGGTCTATCAGTTAAACCGAGGGGATACAATCGCTGGCAAGCCAACTCCCACAGAGGGAGCCGGCGCGCCATGCAAGATCAGAGCAGGAAGATCGTTGCCAAGCCCAGGAAGATGAAAAAGCCACCGCTGTCGGTCATGGCCGTGATCATCACACTGGCGCCCATCGCAGGGTCACGCCCGAGGCGAGCCAGAGTCATCGGGATCAACACCCCCATCAACGCCGCCAGCAGCAGATTAAGGGTCATTGCGGCGGTCATCACCACACCGAGCGACCAACTGCCATACAGCAAGTAGGCCACCACACCGATCACCCCACCCCACACCAGGCCGTTTATAAGGCCTACCGCCAACTCTTTGCGCAGCAGGCGCGACGAGTTCGCTGTACTCACCTGGTCCAGCGCCATGGCGCGCACGATCATGGTAATCGTCTGGTTACCCGAGTTGCCGCCGATCCCGGCCACGATCGGCATCAGTGCGGCGAGCGCCACCAGCTTCTCGATCGACCCTTCGAACAATCCAATCACACGCGACGCGATAAAAGCGGTGATCAGGTTAATGGCCAGCCACGCCCAACGGTTATGCAGTGAACGCCAAACCGAGGCAAAGATATCTTCCTCTTCACGCAAACCCGCCATGTTGAGGACTTCGGTCTCACTCTCTTCACGAATCAGGTCGACCATTTCATCGATGGTCAAACGACCGATCAGCTTGCCGTTCTTGTCGACCACCGGCGCCGAGATCAAGTCATAACGCTCAAACGCCTGGGCAGCCTCGTAGGCGTCTTCATCTGGGTGAAAGCTCACCGGGTCACTGGCCATGACGTCGGCAACTTTCTTCTCTGGGTCGTTGACCAGCAGGCGCTTGATCGGCAGCACACCCTTGAGAATGCCCTCGTAATCGACCACAAACAGCTTGTCGGTATGGCCTGGCAGCTCTTTGAGACGACGCAGGTAACGCAAGACCACTTCCAAACTGACGTCTTCGCGGATGGTGACCATCTCGAAGTCCATCAGGGCGCCGACCTGATCCTCGTCATAGGACAGCGCGGAGCGCACACGCTCACGCTGCTGGCCGTCGAGAGCCTCCATCAGCTCATGGACAACATCACGGGGCAGCTCGGGGGCCAGGTCGGCCAGTTCGTCGGCGTCCATCTCCTTGGCCGCAGCCAGGAGCTCGTGATCGTCCATGTCGGCGATCAGGGTTTCACGGACCGAGTCGGACACTTCGAGCAGGATGTCGCCGTCGCGGTCAGCCTTGACCAACTGCCAGAGGGTCAGTCGATCGTCCAGCGGCAAGGCTTCAAGAATGTAGGCGACGTCGGCGGAGTGAAGGTCGTCGAGCTTGCGTTGCAGCTCAACGAGGTTTTGCCGGTGAACCAGGTTTTCGACCAGATTGTTATTCGGACCATCCTGGCGGTGCGTGAGGTCTTCGACCACACGTTGGCGCTGCAGCAGCTCGATGACTTGAGCCAGGCGATCCTGCAGGCTTTCCTGTGTTTTCTTTACTTCTACTTCGGTCATAGGCGAACTCCACTCCCAGCAGCGGGGCACGCCGGAAGGATCAATCAGTCAATTCATGATTGGTAAAACGGGGTACTGAGCAACTACTGGGTAAGTCCATGGAGGTATTCCACAAGCCCCGGCGGGGCTGACGGGCGCAATGATACACCGCCCGGCCACTTTAAACGTCAAAAAACTGGGAAGAACAAGTGCTTGCGAGCCAAAGCTGAGTATTGGCTGCATCTATGAACTGCGACGCCGCAGTGGGGAAGGAAAACACATGGAGGCGAGAGAAAAAGAAAAAATCCTACACAAACCCCAGACGGCAAAAAGCCCGCACTAGGCGGGCTTTTTGTTTGTATGGTGCACTCGACAGGATTCGAACCTGTGACCGCTCGGTTCGTAGCCGAGTACTCTATCCAGCTGAGCTACGAGTGCAGATTGTGTTTTTAGACCAGATCACAACTGGTTGTAACCGAATCACCTGCATTACTGCAACTGACTCTTAAATGGTGCACTCGACAGGATTCGAACCTGTGACCGCTCGGTTCGTAGCCGAGTACTCTATCCAGCTGAGCTACGAGTGCATTTGTTGCCGCGCATTATAGGCCGTTCAATCTCTATGTAAAGCTATTTTTTCGTTAATTTTCAACAACTTAGCGAAAAAACCAGATTGCAACGTACTAAGCAAATAATGGCGGAGAACGGGGGATTCGAACCCCCGACACCCTTTTGAGGTGTACTCCCTTAGCAGGGGAGCGCCTTCGGCCACTCGGCCAGCTCTCCGCAACACGGGGCGTATATTAACCACGTTCATCCCCGTTTGCAAACATAAAAAACGATAAAAATTAAAGGCTTGGTTCTTCGTCCTTCTCTTTCTTGATCCGCAGGTAGATTTCCTCGCGGTGTACCGCTACCTCTTTCGGAGCGTTAACCCCGATACGCACTTGATTGCCTTTGACGCCGAGCACGGTCACGGTGATTTCGCCATCACCGATAATCAGGCTTTCTGCGCAACGACGAGTCAGAATCAGCATACCTTTCTCCTCACGCATTTCAGTTCAGGAACAACAGTCTGCAAAAAAAAGGCCTTCGACCTACAACCCAAAGGCCATAGCCCTACCCGCCTAAGTATTGTCGAGCGCACGCAAAAGAACATGCGCCCTACAAAAAAAGGAAAGGCGCGGTAAACCGCGCCTTCCTGGCACTACGTCACTCGCCCTGTCGGGCCGGAGCGTCCAGCTCAAAAGCGGTATGCAGCGCGCGTACAGCCAGTTCCAGGTACTTCTCTTCGATCACCACCGAGACCTTGATTTCCGAGGTGGAGATCATCTGGATGTTGATGCTTTCCTTGGCCAGGGCCTCGAACATGCGGCTGGCAACGCCCGCATGAGAGCGCATGCCCACACCCACGATCGACACCTTGGCGATCTTGGTATCGCCGACCACTTCACGGGCGCCGATTTCCTTCGCCGTGTTCTGCAGGATCCGCTCCGCCGCATCGTACTCGTTGCGGTGCACGGTGAAGGTGAAATCGGTGGTGTTATCGTGCGAAACGTTCTGCACGATCATGTCGACTTCAATGTTCGCGCCGCTGATCGGGCCCAGGATCTTGAACGCCACACCCGGGGTATCCGGCACGCCACGGATAGTCAGCTTGGCTTCATCACGGTTGAAAGCGATACCGGAAATGATCGGCTGTTCCATGGATTCCTCTTCATCAATAGTAATGAGGGTGCCCGGACCCTCTTTGAAGCTGTGCAATACGCGCAGCGGAACGTTGTACTTGCCGGCGAACTCCACCGCACGAATCTGCAACACCTTGGAACCGAGGCTGGCCATTTCCAGCATCTCTTCAAAGGTGATCTTGTCCAGGCGCTGGGCCACGGACACCACACGCGGGTCAGTGGTGTAGACGCCGTCCACATCGGTGTAGATCTGGCATTCATCGGCCTTCAGCGCCGCTGCCAGCGCCACGCCGGTGGTGTCCGAACCGCCACGCCCGAGGGTAGTGATGTTGCCCTGCTCGTCCACACCCTGGAAGCCTGCTACAACTACCACGCGACCGGCCTTCAGATCCGTACGAATTTTCTGATCGTCGATCTGCAGGATGCGCGCCTTGGTGTGCGCGCTGTCGGTGAGGATGCGCACCTGACTGCCAGTGTAGGACACCGCCGGCACACCGCGCTTGTTCAGCGCCATGGCCAGCAAGGCGATGGTCACCTGCTCACCGGTGGACACGATCACATCCAGCTCACGAGGGAGCGGCTGTTGATCACCACTGATTGCCTTGGCCAGATCGATCAGGCGATTGGTCTCGCCGCTCATGGCCGACAGCACCACCACCAGGTCGTCGCCGGCATCGCGGAATTTCTTAACCTTGTCGGCCACCTGCTCGATTCTTTCGACAGAGCCGACCGAGGTGCCTCCAAATTTCTGTACGATCAAAGCCATTTCTAAGCCGCCTCAGCCCGTAAAGGGGCGCCTAATATCCAATCAACCAGCACCGAACAGGCCCGTGACTAGACCACGGGCCGGTTAACAGTGCCTTAAATACCTGCCTCGACAAACGGCACGGTCAGGGCCAGGGCTGCGTCCAGGCTGCCGGCGTCTACACCACCGCCTTGCGCCATGTCCGGACGACCACCGCCCTTCCCGCCCACTGCCGCGGCGGCTTGCTTCATCAAATCACCAGCCTTGAGTTGGCCAGTCAGGTCCTTGGTTACACCGGCAACCAGAACGACCTTTTCCTCATGGACACCGCCGAGCAGGATCACTGCGCGGCCGAGCTTGTTCTTCAACTGATCGACCAAGGCCAACAGCGCCTTGCCATCCTGACCGTCCAGGCGTGCGGCCAGAACTTTCACGTCCTTGACGTCCACCGCAGAAGCCGACAGATCGTCGCCTGCCGCGCTGGCCGCCTTGGCTTGCAACTGCTCCAGCTGTTTCTCCAGTGCGCGGTTGCGCTCCAGCACAGCGGACAGTTTGTCGATCAGGTTGTCGCGGCTGCCCTTGACCAGGCTGGCCGCTTCCTTGAGTTGTTCTTCAGCCGCATTAAGGTAGGCCAGGGCCGCAGCGCCGGTCACCGCTTCAATACGACGTACACCGGAGGCCACACCGCCTTCGCTGATGATCTTGAGCAAGGCGATGTCGCCGGTACGGTTGGCGTGGATACCGCCACACAGTTCCACCGAGAAATCGCCGCCCATGCTCAGTACGCGCACGCTGTCGCCGTACTTCTCGCCGAACAGCGCCATGGCGCCCTTGGCTTTTGCAGTCTCGATATCGGTTTCTTCAGTTTCGACGGCGGTGTTCTTGCGAATCTCGGCGTTGACGATGTCTTCCAGGGCCTTGATCTGCTCCGGCTTGATCGCTTCAAAATGGCTGAAGTCGAAACGCAGGCGCTGGCTGTCGACCAACGAACCCTTCTGCTGAACGTGCTCGCCCAGTACCTGGCGCAGGGCTGCGTGCAGCAAGTGCGTGGCCGAGTGGTTCAGCGAGGTGGCGTGGCGCACATCGGCGTCTACCTGGGCATCCACCGGCGAACCGACGGTGAGGCTGCCCGAGGCCAACACGCCGTGGTGCAGGAACGCGCCGCCGGTCTTGGTGGTGTCGCGTACATCAAAACGACCGGACGCGGCTTTCAGGAAACCGCAGTCGCCGATCTGGCCACCGGATTCGGCGTAGAACGGCGTCTGGTCCAGGACCACGACACCGTCGTCACCTTCATTCAATACGTCAACCGACTGGCCGTCCTTATAGAGGGCAACCACTTTGGCCGCACCGCTGGTGGCCTTGTAGCCGGTGAACTCGGTGGCCACGTCAACCTTGACCAGGCTGTTGTAGTCCATGCCGAACGAGCTGGCCGAACGTGCGCGCACGCGCTGGGCTTCCATCTCGCGCTCGAAACCTTCCTCGTCGAGGGTCAGGTTGCGCTCACGGGCGATGTCGCCGGTCAGGTCCATCGGGAAACCATAGGTGTCGTAGAGCTTGAACACCACGTCGCCCGGCACCACGGTGCCTTGCAGGTTGGCGAGGTCTTGTTCGAGAATTTTCAGACCCTGTTCCAGGGTCTTGGCGAACTGCTCTTCCTCAGCCTTCAGCACGCGCTCGATGTGCGCCTGATTCTGCTTGAGTTCCGGGAAGGCTTCGCCCATCTCGGCCACCAGCGCCGCAACGATCTGGTAGAAGAAGCTGCCGTTGGCGCCCAGCTTGTTACCGTGGCGGCAAGCACGACGGATGATGCGACGCAGCACATAGCCACGGCCTTCGTTGGACGGCAACACGCCATCGGCAATCAGGAAGCCGCAGGAACGGATATGGTCAGCCACCACTTTCAGCGAAGCCTGGTCTTCATTGGTGCAACCAATGGCCTTGGCTGCTGCGGCCAGCAGGCTTTGGAACAGGTCGATCTCGTAGTTGGAATGCACGTGCTGCATCACCGCACTGATCCGCTCCAGGCCCATGCCGGTGTCTACCGACGGCGCTGGCAACGGATGCAACACGCCATCAGCGGTGCGGTTGAACTGCATGAACACGTTGTTCCAGATCTCGATATAACGGTCGCCGTCTTCTTCTGGCGAGCCCGGTGGGCCACCCCAGATGTCGGCGCCGTGGTCGTAGAAGATCTCGGTGCAAGGACCGCATGGGCCGGTATCGCCCATGGTCCAGAAGTTGTCGGACGCGTACGGTGCGCCTTTGTTGTCACCGATGCGCACCATGCGCTCGGCCGGCACGCCGACTTCTTTGGTCCAGATGTCGTACGCCTCGTCATCGCTGGCGTAGACGGTGACCCAGAGTTTTTCCTTCGGCAGCTTCAGCACGCCAGTGAGGAAGGTCCAGGCGAAGTTGATCGCGTCTTGCTTGAAATAATCGCCAAAGCTGAAGTTGCCGAGCATTTCGAAAAAGGTGTGGTGACGGGCGGTGTAGCCGACGTTTTCCAGGTCGTTGTGCTTGCCACCGGCGCGCACGCACTTCTGGCTGCTGACGGCGCGGGTGTACGCGCGCTTTTCCTGGCCCAGGAAGCAGTCCTTGAACTGGTTCATCCCCGCGTTGGTGAACAGCAGGGTGGGGTCATTGCCTGGGATCAAGGAGCTGGAGGAGACACGGGTGTGACCTTGCTCTTCGAAGAAGCGAAGGAAGGCTTCACGGATTTCTGCGCTTTTCATTAGGTTCTTCCACGGAGGCTGCGGCCAAAGGCCAGTGCGCAACATCATCAGACGGAGCGACGGCAAAGGGCCGCATTATATCGGCCCTTTGCCGGTGGTACAGCGTGTTTATACGATTGAAACGTTCAATTAGACGGTCTGCACTGTCATTTCCGCGAAAATTCGACGAATGTCTGCGCGACCTGCTCGATCTGCGCCCGGCTGACATCCAAATGCGTGACCATGCGCAGGCGCGGGGCGGCGCTCAACGTGATCCCGCGCTCGGCGGCAAACGCCTTCAAGGCCTGGGCCTGGTCACCGATCTGCACGTAGACCATGTTGGTCTGCACCGACTCCACCTCATAACCGGCCTGGCGCAACGCATCGCCCAGCCATTGGGCATTGGCGTGGTCGTCAGCCAGGCGCTGCACCTGGTGATCCAGGGCATACAGCCCCGCCGCCGCTAACGAGCCGGCCTGGCGCATGCCACCGCCGACCATTTTGCGCAGGCGCCGGGCCTTGGCGATCAACGCCGTGGAGCCGCACAACACTGAGCCAATCGGCGCGCCAAGGCCTTTGGACAGGCACACCGACACCGAATCGAAATGCTGGGCAATCTCGCGTGCATCCACACCCAGCTTGACCGCTGCGTTGTAGAGCCGCGCGCCATCCAGATGCAGGGCTAGGTCATGCTCGCGGGTGAACGCCCGGGCCTTTACCAAGTAGTCCAGCGGCAATACCTTGCCTTGCATGGTGTTTTCCAGCGCCAGCAAGCGGGTGCGGGCGAAGTGGAAGTCGTCGGGCTTGATCGCCGTCAACACCTGATCCAGGTCCAGGGAACCATCGGCCTGCACTTCCAGCGGTTGCGGCTGGATCGAGCCCAACACCGCCGCGCCACCGCCTTCGTATTTGTAGGTATGGGCCTGCTGGCCGACGATGTATTCCTCGCCGCGTTCACAGTGGGCCATCAACGCCAACAGGTTGCTCATGGTACCGGTCGGCACGAACAACGCGGCGGCAAAACCCAGGCGCTTGGCCAGTTCGGCTTCCAGGCGATTGACGCTGGGGTCTTCGCCGTACACGTCATCACCGCTGGCGGCAGTGGCCATGGCGTCCCGCATGCCGGGGGTGGGTTGGGTCACGGTGTCGCTGCGCAGGTCGATCACAGACATGAAACAAGCCTCTCAAGGTTTACGTAAGTTCCTTTTGTGAGTGATTACTGCGGGCAAAGCCACGGAATATCAAGCCCCCAATGCATTCAATCGAATACCAACCAAACAAACCGATATAGCTTATCGATACGGCGGTCGTGCAGTTTTCGAAAAACCGTGTTAAAAACTCTCCGCCGCCAGGGTTCTGGTGGCAACGTTCTCAGGGCGGGGTGCAATTCCCCACCGGCGGTAATTACACGCAATGTGTATAGCCCGCGAGCGCTTGGCGCCTCGAACTGCTCCGGCAGGACGGCGACAAGGTCAGCAGACCCGGTGTGATCCCGGGGCCGACGGTCATAGTCCGGATGAAGAGAGAACGGGATTGGCACCTAAGGGCCGCGCACGAATTGTGCTTGCGTACCCTTAAATCCCATTCGATTCATATCGCCCTGTTTTTTTCTTAAACAGGAGTCAGAACATGCAACCCACCGCAATCGACAGCAAAAGCAAAAACCACCACGGCGAGCGCGTCGCGTTTATCCAGGCCTGCTGGCACAAGGATATTGTCGACCAATCGCGCAAAGGTTTCCTCGCCGAAATGATCGCCCAGGGCTACCAGGAATCGGACATCGATTTCTTCGAAGTCGGCGGCGCCTTTGAAATGCCCCTGCACGCCAAGCTGCTGGCCAAGACCGGCCGTTACGCCGGTATCGTCGCCGCCGCGCTGGTGGTGGACGGTGGCATCTATCGCCACGAATTCGTCGCCCAATCGGTGGTCAGCGGCCTGATGCAGGTTCAGCTGGAAACCGAAGTGCCGGTGTTCTCGGTGTCGCTGACACCGCATCACTTCCATGCGGGCAGCGAACACCACGCGTTCTTCCACGATCACTTTGTGCACAAGGGCCAGGAAGCCGCGCGCACCTGCGCCGACACCCTGCACAAGGTGCGTGCGATCCGTCGCAGCGAGCCACGGGCTGTAGCCGTCTAAGAGACACAAAAAACCCGGTGTAAAAACCGGGTTTTTCTTTTTCAGGCCAGGCCAGCGTCCGTGGTCGGCACAATCAGTATCCCCGCTCGCAAACCATTCTTCACCTTCGGGTTCGGGAAGATGATGCGCGCACCCTCCTCCTCAATCACCCAACGGGTCTTGGCCACATCCTCGGCCAGCAGATAGCCTTGCGCCAATGGCGAGAAGTTCTCCACATCCGCCGGCAGGTGCATCAGGAACGAATCGCTGTGCTTGATGACTTCACGGGACACGGCAAACAATTGCAGACCATCCAGGCTCTCGGTTTCCGGCTCGGAGCCTTCGATGATCTGTTTCAGGCGGGTTTCCAGCCGCGAGACGTCCACGCCTTGGTTCTGCCCGAACGGCCGCGCCTTGCCCAACTCCAGGGTGAAGGCTTCGGCCTCCAACTGCTCGTAGGTAAACGCGGTGAAGGTGATCGAGGTCTTGTTTTGCAACAGCACCGCTTCCATACCGGCGGCACGCAAACGGGCCAGTTCATGGCGCGAATGCTGACGACCTTCCTTCCAAGGGTACAGGGCGAACTGTTCGATCTTCGAACCACGAATGGCCGTGTGCAGGTCGTAATGCAGGCGCGAACGGCCAGGCTGGCTGAAGAAGCTGCGAGCCAGTTGCTCAAGCTCGGCGGCACGCATGGCCTCGGGACCGATGTTTTTTTCGTGTCGGCCGTTGAACAGCCGGTTGACGTCCAGTTCGAGGTAACGCTCGCCGCGGCGCATGGCCTCGGGGTTGCCGAACAGGAACAGAATACGGGTACGGGGTTTGATCTCCCCACGGGCAATACCATGCAACAGGCGGTCGAGCAGTTCGATCGGCGCGGTTTCGTTGCCATGGATGCCGGACGACAGCAGCAGGTCGCTGCCGTTGTCTTTCGCTTCAGGTGGGCGCACTTCAAGCGCGCCCTCGCTGAGCCAGCGCATCTGCACGCCGTCGACAGTCAGTTGAATTTTTTGCGCCGGTTCGCGACCGGCGAGGGTCAGTTCAAGCAGTTTGCCGAGGGCGAGCATACGCAGCTTCCTTAGTGGTTGCAGCCTGGGCCGTGGACGTGATCGTCGTCGTCACCTTCAACGTCGGCCGGTTCCATTTCCAGTTGCAGGCTCATCAGGTTGGTGGCCAGTGGGCGCATCAGCAGATTGGCGTATTCGGCATCGCCTTCTTCCACGTCCACGCCGATCAGCAGTTGGCCACGGCCATCGTGCTGGATCCAGATTTCCTTGCCCTGCCAGACCACGGCGACGCGGGTGCAGGAAGTTTCCAGCTGGGTGCCGTCGGTGTCTTCAAGAATCAGTTTCAGGGTGTCGGTGGTCATAAATAGCTCTCAGCCATGCGGCGTTTAATTGATCTGGAAAGGATAAACCGAGCCCAGTTTAAGGATTTGCGTCAGTTCATCCAGTGCCGTCCGGCATTCAAGCAGCAACTGCGGGTCAGCCAGGTCGCTTTCACGCAGGCTGTCGCGGTAGTGTTTGTCGACCCACTGGGTCAACGTCTCGTACAACGGCGCGGTCATGATAACGCCTGGATTCACCGCCGCCAGTTCCGTTTCGTTCAACGCCACACGTAAACGCAGGCAGGCCGGGCCGCCGCCGTTCTGCATGCTTTGCTTGAGGTCGAATACCTTCACTTCGCGGATCAGGCCACCGGCCGCGGTCAGGCCTTGCAGGTACTGCCAGACGCGCTCATTGGCACGGCACTCTTCCGGCACAATCAGCAGCATCGAGCCGTCAGCGCGACTCAACAATTGGCTGTTGAACAGGTAGGAACGTACCGCGTCTTCGACACTGACCTGGGCGCGGGGCACGCAGACGGACTGGAAGTTGCCGCCCAACTTGCCCAATTTTCCTTGCAGCTCGGCGAGGATCTGTTCGGTATTGAGGAAGGCATCTTCGTGATAGAACAGCACTTCGCCATTACCCACCGCGATCACATCGTTGTGGAATACGCCCGCATCGATCACCGCCGGGTTCTGCTGGGCGTAGACCACGCCGTCGTCTTTCAGGCCGTGCAGGCGTGCGACGGCCTGGGACGCTTCGAGGGTCTGACGTGCCGGGTACTTCTGCGGCGCCGGGTAGCGAGGGTCGAACGCACTACGGCCGAACACGAAGAACTCAACGCCTGCGTCGCCGTACTCACGGCAGAAACGTGTGTGGTTGGCCGCGCCTTCATCGCCAAACTGCGCCACTGCTGGCAATGCGGCGTGATGGGCGAAGTGTTTCGCGTCGGCAAACATCGCCCCCAGCACGCGGCTGGTGGTCGGGTGTTCGATGCTGCGGTGGTATTTGCAGTTGAGGTTGGCGGCGGTGAAATGCACACGGCCGTCAAAGGTGTCGGCGCTTGGGCTGACGGTGGCGGCGTTGGCCACCCACATGCTCGACGCCGAGCAACTCGCGACCAGCAACGGCATCGCATCCTTGGCCGCTTGCTGGATTACTTGGGCATCGGTGCCGCTGAAACCCAGGTTGCGCAAGGCGGCCACATCAGGACGCTCCTGAGGCGCCAACACGCCTTGCACAAAACCCATGTCCATCAGGGCTTTCATCTTCTGCAGGCCCTGCAACGCCGCTTCCTTGGGGTTGGAATGCTGCTGGCTGTTGCTTTGGGACGCGACGTTGCCGAAGGACAAACCGCCGTAGTTATGGGTCGGCCCCACTAGACCGTCAAAATTGACTTCATAGGATTTCATCGGCGAGGCTCCACGAACATCTGTATTTTTATAGGCATCAATAGCAATCAGGGCAATCGCACGCCGGGTGTCAGCGCGGCTGGCAACACCAGGCTCGGGGTCTCAAGCGAGGCCACCGGGTACGCGCAATAATCCGCCGCGTAATACGCACTGGCGCGATGGTTGCCCGACGCCCCTACTCCACCAAACGGCGCGGTACTGGCGGCGCCGGTCAGCTGTTTGTTCCAGTTGACGATGCCCGCGCGGCTTTCCAGCCAGAACTGCTGGTAGCGCGCTTCGGAGTCCGACAACAGACCTGCGGCCAAACCGTATTGGGTGTTGTTGGCCTCGGCAATCGCCGCTTCAAAATCAGCGTAGCGGATCACCTGCAACAACGGGCCGAACAGCTCTTCGTCTTCGCGCTCGCTCACGCCGGTCACGTCGATGATGCCCGGAGTCAGCAAGGCGGCCTGGTCCTGAGGCTGAGTCATTTCCAGCAGCGCCACGGCGCCGTTGGCGAGCATCAGTTCCTGGGCGTCCATCAAGGCTTTGGCCGCCGCGAGGGAGATCACCGAGCCCATGAACGGTGCCGGCTGCTGATCAAAAGCGCCCACCTCGATCGTCGCGCTGACCGCCACCAGGCGCGCCAGCAACGCATCACCCCACGCGCCTTCCGGCACCAACAGGCGACGGGCGCAGGTGCAGCGCTGACCGGCGGAGATAAACGCCGACTGGATAATGGTGTAGACCGCCGCATCCACATCGGCCACTTCATCGACCACCAGCGGGTTGTTGCCACCCATTTCCAGCGCGAGGATCTTGTCCGGGCGCCCGGAGAATTGCTGATGCAGATGATTGCCGGTGCGGCTGGAACCGGTGAAGAACAACCCGTCGATACCGGGGTTGGCCGCCAGCGCGATACCGGTTTCCCGCGCGCCTTGCAGCAGGTTCAACACACCTGCCGGCAGGCCAGCTTCGATCCAGCATTGTACGGTCAGCTCGGCAACCTTGGGGGTCAGCTCGCTCGGCTTGAACAGCACGGTGTTACCCGCCAGCAAGGCCGGCACGATATGCCCGTTCGGCAAGTGGCCAGGGAAGTTGTACGGGCCGAACACCGCCACCACACCGTGGGGCTTGTGGCGCAACACGGCGGTGGCGTCGCCCAGCGGGCCGCTCTTCTCACCGGTGCGCTCGCGGTAGCTTTGCACCGAGATCGCGATCTTGTTGGCCATGCTGGTCACTTCGGTGGCCGATTCCCACAGCGGCTTGCCGGTTTCCTCACCGATGCAACGAGCGATTTCGTCGGCACGGCTTTTCAGGGTGGCGGCGAAGGTTTCCAGCACGCCGATGCGTTCTTCCAGCGGGCGCTTGGCCCAGGCTGGGAACGCCTGGCGCGCAGCCTGCACGGCGGACTCGACCTGCTCGGCCGTGGCGCCATTGCCGGCCCACAGCACCTGCTGAGTCACCGGGTTGCGCGATTCAAACAGTTCACCCTGGCCAGTCAGCCACTGACCTGCGATATACAGCGAATTCATTATTTCGACTCCCGAGCAGCGGACAACGGAACGGCACGCACTTGATCACCCACCACCAGTTGCAGGCGCTTGGCGGTCTGTGGATCGACTACCAGCGTGCCTGCCGCCAGACGAGCCGGGGCGGCGGTGATGCGGCATTCTTCGCGCTTGCGGTTATGGATCAGGAACGGCGTAGCATCGTCCCCCGGCGTGCCGATCGCCAACACCAGCGACTGGCTGTCGCGCACGGCACGGATCTTGGTGGTTTCACATTCCACTGCCGGGCCGGCGTCGAAGATGTCGACATAGCCCTGGTAGCTGAAGCCTTCGCTCTTGAGCATGCTCAGCGCCGGCTCGGTGTCCGGATGGACCTTGCCGATCACATTGCGCGCATCCTCGGACAGGAAGCAGCTGTACAGCGGAAACTTCGGCATCAGTTCGGCGATAAACGCCTTGTTGCCCACGCCCGTGAGGTAGTCGGCCTGGCTGAATTCCATCTTGAAGAAGTGCCGGCCCAGGCTTTCCCAGAACGGCGAACGTCCGGCGTCGTTGGACACACCGCGCATCTCGGCGATGATCTTGTTGCCGAACAGTTGCGGGAATTCAGCGATAAACAACATGCGCGCCTTGGCCAGCATGCGACCGTTGAGGCCGGTGCGGTAATCGGCGTGCAGGAACAACGAGCACAGCTCGGAGTTGCCGGTGAGGTCGTTGGCCAAAAACAGCGTCGGAATCTCGCGGTAGATATTCAGCTCCTGGGAGGCGCTGACCGTCAGGCCGACCCGGAAGTTGTACCAGGGCTCACGCAGGCCAACGGCGCCAGCAATGGCAGAAATCCCCACCACGCGGCCTTCGTCGTTTTCCAGCACGAACAGGTAGTCGGCATCGCCGCGCCCGGCGTCGCCGCGAAAGGTTTTCTCGGCCCAGCCCACGCGGTGGGTCAGGCGCTCTTCGTTGGCCGGCAAGGTGGTGAGGCCGGTGCCGGTGCTGCGCGCCAGATCAATCAGGGCCGGTAAATCGCTGCTGCGTACGGGACGAACGATCATGCTATCTCCTCGAACGGGCCGCTGTTGTCAGCCACCCGCGAAACTCTCTTTTTAAACCGCTACCAGGCGCACACTCGCGCCTTCGCCAACGCCCAGGGCTTCGGCGGCTGCCAGGTCCAGGGTCACCGGTTTACCCGGCGCATAGTCCAGCTCCAGCATCACCGCGCGGTAATCCTGCAACTGCGCGTTGCTCACCAGGTACTGGCGACCGACACCCTTGACCATCTCACCGATCTTCACCGGCACCACGCGGCTCTGGGCGATCGAGCGAATGCCCGACACCCGTGCATGCAGCGTCGGGCCACCGTCGAAGATGTCGATGTAATGGTCAGTCTCAAAGCCTTCGCGCATGAGGATGTCGAAGGTGATTTGCGCACGCGGGTGCACCTGGCCCATGGCTTCCTGGGCTTCGTCCGGCAGCAGCGGCACGTAGATCGGGTAATGCGGCATCAGCTCGGCGAGGAAGGTGCGGCTTTTCAGCCCACACAGGCGCTCGGCGGCGGCATAGTTGAGGTCGAAGAAGTTGCGACCGATGGCGTCCCAGAACGGCGAGTCACCGTTCTCATCGCTGTAGCCGACGATCTCGGTCACCACCGAGTCGGCAAAGCGCTCGGGATGGCTGGCGACGAACAGCAGGCGGCCACGGGAATTGAGTTCCGACCACGGCGAACCGACCAGCTCAGGCACCACGTAGAAACTGGTGAGCAGGCTGTTGCCGGTGAGGTCGTGGCACTGGGAGAGCACGTGGATCTTGTTGTGGATCTTCAGCTCGCGGGAGGCGTGCACGAAGGTCTCGTTACGGAAACTGTAGAAGGGTTCCGAGTAGCCGGCCGAGGCGACGATGGCCGAGCAACCGGCGAGCTTGCCGGTCTCGGTGTCTTCAAGCACGAAGAAATAACTCTCTTCGCCATTGAAACTGACCTCGGCCGCGAAGGACGCTTCGCTGGCGGCGATCTTGTCGCTGAGGCGTTCCACATCGTCCGGCAAGGAGGTGACACCAATCGGGCTGTCCGCAGCCAGACGCTGTACCTCGCCCAGATCAGCCATTTGCGCGGGGCGCATCACCAGCATGGTGTCACTCCTTAACTCGAAAAACTCATAGAGGGAAAAATGCCGGACACGGAATTTTGATTCACACAGATCCAATGTGGGAGCGGGCTTGCTCGCGAATGCAATCTGTCAGTCAATACATCTAGCGACTGAACCACCGCTTTCGCGAGCAAGCCCGCTCCCACATTTGGAAACGGTCCGACCAGCAAAATATGTCGCTATCAGGCTTGCGTCAGTGTTTTTACGGCACGCTCAAACCGGTCCAAACCTTCCTTGATATCCGCCTCTTCCACCACCAGGCTCGGTGCGAAACGCACCACATCCGGGCCGGCTTGCAGGATCATCAGGTTTTCTTTCTCGGCCGCGTTGAAAACGTCCTTGGCCTTGCCCTTGAACGCATCGCTTAGTACGCAACCGAGCAACAGGCCCATGCCGCGCACTTCGGTGAAGATGCCGTACTGCTTGCCGATCTGCTCCAGGCGCGCCTTGAACAGGTCGTGCTTGGTGTTGACGCCGGCCAGCACTTCAGGGGTGTTGATCACGTCGATCACCGCCTCGGCCACCGCGCACGCCAGCGGGTTGCCGCCGTAGGTGGTGCCGTGAGTGCCGACGACCAGGTGCTTGGCCAGCGCTTCAGTGGTGAGCATCGCCGCGATCGGGAAACCGCCGCCCAGGCTCTTGGCGCTGGTGAGGATGTCCGGGGTCACGCCGTAATGCTGATAGGCGAACAGGTGGCCACTGCGGCCCATGCCGGTCTGCACCTCGTCGAATACCAACAGCGCGTTGTTCGCGTCGCACAGCTCGCGGGCACCTTGCAGGTAAGCCAGCTCGGCCGGCAGTACGCCGCCTTCGCCCTGGATCGGCTCCAGTACAACGGCGCAGGTCTTGTCCGACACAGCGGCTTTCAGCGCAGCCAGGTCGTTATAAGGAACGTGCGTGATACCAGTGATTTTAGGACCGAAACCATCGGAGTACTTGGACTGGCCACCGACGTTGACGGTGAACAGGGTACGGCCGTGGAAGCTGTTCAGCGCGGCGATGATCTCGTATTTCTCGGTTCCGAAACGGTCGAAGGCAACGCGACGAGCCAGCTTGAACGCGGCCTCATTGGCCTCGGCGCCGGAGTTGCAGAAGAACACGCGCTCGGCAAAGGTGGCGTCGATCAGCTTGTGGGCCAGGCGCAACGCCGGCTCATTGGTGAAGACGTTGGAGACGTGCCACAGCTTGTTGGCCTGCTCGGTCAGTGCACCGACCAGCGCCGGGTGGGCGTGGCCCAATACGTTGACCGCAATGCCGCCGGCAAAGTCGATCAGCTCGCGACCCGCCTGGTCCCACACGCGCGAACCTTCGCCACGTACAGGAATGAATGCGGCCGGTGCGTAGTTAGGCACCATGACCTGGTCGAAATCGGCACGTTGCACCGGGGCTTGCTCAACGGACATCGGAGTCTCCTGAAGAGGAACGCCTGCCTGGAACTGGCGGGCGATGCAGGGATTGTAAGGACAGTTTTCAGCGCGGCCTTGCCGCCAAGCGACAACTTCTTATAGCGCCAACCCGCGATTTTGGCGGGTTTACGCCAATGCGACAAATAGCGTCGCAATGGCGCAGTTTAAACCCTGTGCCCGCCCAGCGGCAGGGTAAACGCGCATCGATCTAATTATCTAACCCGGATCGTCACCGACGAGCTGTTCTGCTGATGGGGTTATCCAACACCCAGGAAGCTTTGCAATGAGTCCACAACCCACCGCGCTCCTCCAGGAACGCCTGATCCCGCTGCGCGACCTGCATCATGAGGTGCTCACCCGCACGATCCCCGACTGGCTCGGCAATGCCTCGACACCCCGCCGCCTTGCCCTCAAGAACATCGCACCGGCCTGGCCCTCCCACGCCTCGGCTGAACACGACGCTACCCTGAAACCGTTGATCCGCCAGGCCTGGATCACTCAGAACCAACTCGATAGCGCCATGGAGAAGCTTCAGTCGCCCAGCGATTTCGCCGCGCCCTTGCTGCAACAAGCGCTCAAACAGCGCTTTGGCGTAGAACGGGATGTGCGCACGACTTACTTGCGCCTGTACGTGCCCGCCACGATTACCTGGTTTGCGGTCCGCGCCGGTGCTGCGCGCGCCTGGACCGTGTCATTGCTGGACGCGGCCCTGCACAACTTTGAAGCCTCCGAAACCGCCGATGACGCCTACGAGCCCCACTCCACGTTCATCACCCGTCCCACCGCCAGCGGCCACTTCGAGACCCTGCCTGGCGTCGGCACGCGCATCAGCGTCGCCGACTTTACCCGCCTGTGCCGCGAACTGGACCTGGGCGGCCAATACAGCGCCTACCTCGAGCGTTACCTGGACCTCGACAACCCCGTGGCCAAAGCGCGCCTGCGCCAGCACTTCGACGCCAGCCAAACCGCCAGCCTCAAGGTGGCGATGCACATGGCGCGCATCCAGGGGGACCTGTCCGAAGCCAACTTCCAACGCCTGCAACACCTGCTGAATGACCCGGTGGACTGCTACCCTCTGCATTGTCACAGCCTGAGCATCATGAACAGCACACTGACCGGCATCGTGCTGTTTACCGCCGCCGACCTTGAGCGCGCGCGACATACCGTACCGGTCATCGCCTACATCCCGGATGACCCACAACACCCCCTAAAGGAGTACGGCTCCAGTGTGCTGTTCATGCAGGCCCTGACTGCCAACCTGCGCCAGCCCGCGTATCAGCAGTTTTTCAGCCGTTTTGTGAACCACGACGAGCGTGGTGTGTTTTTCGCCGACCTCGGCCAACGCCTCGCCAACGTCACTTGGCATCCTCACACCCGTGGCGACCCGCGCCCCAGCTGGCGGGAAACACCGGTCGACAACCCGCGTATGCAGTTCTCCGTCATCCCGGTGCGTGGCTCGGTGCTGGTGCATCTGTTCGAGACCAAAGTCAGCAAGCTGTTCAACGACGCCCGCACCCAAGCCGTTTCCACCGCCAGCGCGGACCAGAAAACCCGCTGGGAACGCTGGAGCCTGTTCGAAAAAATCGGCTCGGCCCTGCTGCAGATTGCCGCGATGATCGCCGCCCCCTTCGTACCGCCCCTGGGCTTGTTGATGCTCGGCTACAGCGCCTATCAACTGCTGGACGACGCGTTCGAGGGGATCATCGATTGGGCCGAAGGCCTCAAGCTACAGGCCAAGGAACACCTGCTGGCAGTGGCGGAGCAAATGATCCAACTGGGCCTGTTCGTGGTCGGCGTGCCGATTGCCCAAGGCTTGTTGCGCAAGCATTTGCCGGCCGAAATCTGGCAGTTTTTCGACCGTCTCACCCCCGTCGCCCTGCCCGACGGCCAAGCCCGTCTGTGGCAACCGGACCTGGCACCGTATGCCCGCGATGTGACACTGGCTAACGGTTTACGTGCCAACGCACTGGGCCTGCACCCCCTGGGCGAGGAAGAAATCCTGCCGCTCTCGGGCAAGCACTACGCCGTGACCACAGACCCCGCCACCGAAACCCACTACCTCAAACATCCCACACGCCCCAACGCCTACCGCCCGAAGGTGACCGGCAATGGCCAAGGCACCTGGGTGAGTGAACTCGACCACCCTTTGAGCTGGGACAGCGCCACACTGATGCGACGCCTGGGCCATCAAGTCGATGGATTTACCGACGTACAACTGGAACAGATTCGTCAGGTCAGCGGCATTGACGACAGCACGCTGCGCAAGCTCTACGTCAACCATGAAACCTTGCCACCACTGCTGGCCGACAGCCTCAAGCGCTTTCGGATCGACCAGAACCTGAACGACCTTATCCACCAGTTGAATAGCGATGACCCTGCTGTTCAGGCACTGGCCGACCCGCATACCCAGTTGCTGTTGCTGACCAACTACGGCCTGTGGCCCCGTAGCAAAACCCTGCGTTTGATCGACAATTCCGGACGAACCCGCTGGGAAATTCCCGGCAGCAACGGTTCGGCTGTCTTTCAGATCCACGAAAGCCAGCTGCACAACGGCGACTTGCTCAAGACCCTCTTGGAGGCGCTTGATGAGTCACAGCGCAAAGCAATGCTGGAAGAGGAATTCGGCCAGCCCGTCACTTCACTCTTGGCCCGCACACGGGTGCTGCGAAAAAAACTCGGAAAATTGGCACAGGACAAACGCTGGGCGTTGTTTGACTCGATGTATCGCGGCGTCGAGCGTACAAACGATACCCAACTGACCACGCTGATCGACGCGTCGCCCGGCTTGCCGGTCAGCGCCGCCGAGGCCTTGCGCGCCGTCGCTACACCCTCAGAACTGCGCGCTATCGACCAGGGCCGCGCACCACGCCGCCTGATCGAACTGGCCAGCGAAACCCTCAAGGAAGTCCGTACCTCCCGCGCCTACGAAGGGTTGTACCTGGACAGCGTGGATAACCCAGACACTGACCGACTGGCCCTGCACACCTTGCCTGATTTGCCGGGCTGGCCCGCCGGGCTGCGCCTCGAAGTCAGGAGTGAGACGGCTGATGGCACGCTGCGCGATGCGATCGGTGAGCCGGCTGCGGCCACCCAACGTACACTGATCTACACCGCCGACGACCACTATGTGCCCACCGACAACGGCGTCCTGTTTGGTGAAACCGACTTCTATACCGCCGTACTCCAGGCCCTGCCCGACTCCGCACGCAATGCGCTGGGGATTCATATCGCACAAGGCCCAACCTTGCGCCAGGCCATCGCCCGTCATGCGTTGCATCCTTCACATCTGCGTGCGCTGCTCGGAGAAATCCCCAGCGGAAAACCGGCCTACGACCCCAGCACCATGCGCCTGCGCGGCGGCATGCAGGGCTATCGTCCGGCGGTTCCTGGCCCGCACCGCGCACCGACTCCTCATGAACAAACCCAACAATTGTTCCCGTCTCTGCCGCCTGCGCACATCAACAACATTGTCCGAAGCCTGGAGAGCACCGAGGGCGGCATCACCACTGCACTAACCTTTCTGCGCAACGAATATCGCCAACTGGACCTCGACCTGCGCGCCTGGGTCACCGCCACGCCGCGCCTGGCCACTGATTCAGAGGTGCGCATCGGTCGCCAGGAGTTCGCTTATGCCAAACGCAACCGCCAACTCTGGTCCGATGAATTGCGCCGCGCCTGGCGCCTGGAAACCCCACTGGATACCTATTTCGAACATCCCACGCGCAACGGCCACCAACTGCATCTGCGCGTGCCGATATCCGGTAACCCGCCTGTGCTGGCGGCGCGGTTCTCGCATATTTCCTACCTGTCGCTGGAGGGCGAAAATGGGCCACTGGAGATTGATGAGTTTTTGTCCCACTTTCCCCTGCTGCGCCATCTGAATGTACGCAACATTGCGCTGGGCACCTTGCCACCAAGGCTGGCCTCAATGCCCAGGCTCAACGAACTGGTGCTCAGCGATTGCAACATCACCCTCACGGCGCAAAGCCAGGCGGCGCTGTCGAACATGAACGAGCTTGTCGCCCTGGACCTGTTCAACAACCCCCTGGGACGGGTGCCCAGCGTCGAAAACATGCCGGGCATGCACTTTCTGGACTTGAGCAGCACCGGCATTACCGAGCTGCCCGCTGGCGTCCTGCAGCGTGAGCATCTGGCAACTGCTGTGTTCAGGGACAACTTGATTCACACACTCCCCGCCGAGCTTTTCGAACTCCCCGTGCACACCAGCCACGCGTTCGATCTCTCTGGCAACCCGCTGTCAGGGCCGACCCTGGAACAGATCAAGACCTACTTCCAGCGCACCGGCAGTTACTGGGAAGCCAGCGCGGCACCGGTGGACGTCGCCAGCACAAAAGCGCTGTTTCCACGATTCAGTAACGACGACATCAATCGCTTCGTGTTCGGCTTGCCAGGCAATCTGGAAAGGGGGCGAATCGAACTGGCTCGCCTGGCGCAGGAGTACGAACACTTGGGCACCGAGCTGGACGATTGGGCCGACACCGAAGGCCTCGACGAGTCCGAGTCCAACAGACGTCAGGCCTTCAAACAGGAACTACTGGCCGGCTGGCGTCGGGAAATCAAGGAGGATGACTACAGCAGCGGCCACCCGCCCACCTACGAACTCGACATCCACTCCCCCATCAGCGGCGAGTTGCCGACACTCAGTGCGCGCCTCAACCACGTGTCGACACTCAATCTGAGGGGGGATCAAAGCCCCCTGCAACTTGCACGCCTGCTGGAAAGCTTCCCCACGCTGCAAGCCTTGGGCATCGAACACTACTCGCTGGGTGAAATCCCCGAGTCGATCTTCGGGTTGCCGACAGTCAAGTCCCTGAGCCTTGACCACTGCGACCTGCGCTTTTCAGCCCGCGCCATAACGGCCTTGGAAGGCATGACCCAACTTGAGCAACTGAACCTGAGCGACAACCCCCTGGCGCACCTCCCGAACTTCGAAGCAATGACCGCCCTGACCCGGATCAGGCTGCAGAACACCGGCCTGGGCGAGATACCGGCAAGCCTGCTGGGCAATCGCGAACGTGACCTGATAGACCTCAGCCACAACCGGATCACAGAGATACCCTCCGCTCTGCTGCAACACCCTGCATCTGTGACAAAAGCATTCGACCTGTCTGCAAACCCGTTGTCCCGGACCTCCCTGCAAGCACTCAAACGTTATTGCCAACGCACGGGCGAACACTTGCGAGCTGACGCCCTCGACGCCGATAACGCGCGTATTGCAGCGCTCTATCCAACCTTCATCAACTCAGAGGTCAACCGTTTCATCTTCGGGCTCCCCGGCGACCTTGAGGCCATCCCCACCGAAATCAGCCGCCTGGAAAACGAGTACGCCACCCTCAGCGCAGATCTCACAAGTTGGGCACTCAACGTCCCGGAACGCCATGCCGTGCTGGATATACCGCTGGACGAACATACCCGCGCCGAAGAGCAGTTGGCGCGCTCTGCTATCAAGCAGCAGTTGGAGGAAGGCTGGCGTCGTGAAACCGAAATCGACGAACTCAACGGCGGCGAGGAAGTGACGCACAAACTGGTACTGAATACGCCGATCCTGGGAGAGCTGCCTACGCTGAGCACGCGCTTCGAACACGTATCGATGCTGGAATTAAAGGGCGAAGAAACCACCACGAATGTCCAAGGCCTGGTGCGCGCCTTCCCCAAACTGAGAACGCTGCTTGTGGAGAAATACACACTGGGCGACATCCCCGAGGTGGTGTTCAACCTGCCCCGCTTGACCAGCCTGAGCCTGACACAATGCAGTATCCGCCTGAGCGCAGAGGCCGCCGCCAACCTGCGAGATATGCGCAACCTGATTTACCTGGACCTGAGCGACAACGACCTGGGCCGCGCACCCGCCCTGGACAACATGCCCAAGCTTGAAGGCCTGTACCTTGAAAACTGCGGACTCGGCGAACTGCCTGCCGGCGTGTTCACTCGCCCGGTGCTCAGCACCGTGGACCTGAGCGACAACCTGATCAGCGACATCCCGGACGACATCCTGCACATGCCCAGCGAGTGGGACGCTGAATCGGACCTCAGCGGCAACCCACTGTCAGAAGAAAGCCTGGACAACCTGCGGCAGTATTTTCGCCAGAGCCACAATGACCTGGGGGTCGACCAAGCCGCCGTGGACGCAGAGGGGCGCCCAGTGACACCACCGCCCACACCCGAATCAACGGAGGACTAAGAACGGTCAACCGCGCTCGGACGGCACCGACGACAACTCGAACGGGCTGCTGCTGCGGCGTTGGTTGCGGTCTTCACGCGGGGTGGCGCCGAAGAAATTGCGGTAGGCACTGGAGAAATGCGGCCCCGAGGAGAAGCCGCACGACAAGCCGATCTGGATGATCGACTTGCTGGTTTGCATGAGCATCTGACGGGCCTTGTTCAGGCGCAGTTCCAGGTAGTACTGGCTGGGGACGCGGTTGAGGTACTGCTTGAAGATCCGTTCGAGCTGTCGTCGCGACACGCATACATGTTGGGCGATTTCGTCGGTGGTCAGCGGTTCTTCGATATTCGCCTCCATCAACAGAACAGCCTGGGTCAGTTTTGGATGGCTGGAACCCAGGCGGTTTTGCAGCGGAATGCGCTGGCGCTCGCCGCCTTCGCGGATGCGTTCTACCACCAGTTCTTCGGAGACCGCACCGGCCAGTTCGGCGCCGTGGTCACGGGCCAATACCGCCAGCAGCAGGTCGAGTACCGACATGCCACCGCAGGCAGTGAGGCGGTCGCGGTCCCAGTCGAACAGATGGCTGGTGGCGATGACCTTGGGGAAACGCTCGGCGAAATCGTCCTGCCAGCGCCAGTGCACGGCGGCGCGGTAGCCGTCGAGCAGGCCGAGTTGGGCCAGTGGGTACACACCGGCCGACAAGCCGCCGATCACACAGCCGGCGCGAACCAGCTGTTTGAGCGCGGTACTCAGTTGGGAAGCGATGACCGTCGGCGGTTCATCTGCCAGCAGGAACAGCTTCTGGAACCCTTCCAGTTTGCCAGCCCATGGCTCGCCCGGCAGTTGCCAGGCACCTTCGGTCGCCGGCTCGGCTTGCAGGAACGACAGCTCGTAAACCACGTCCGGATGCACCCGCTGGGCAACGCGCAAGGCCTCCTCAGCCAGCGCAAGCGTCAGGGCTTTTGTGCTGGGCCAAATCAGGAAACCAATTTTGTGGGCGGTCATGGAGTGCTATCCGAAGCCAGTAACAGTAATGAAGACAAGGGCTAATGCTAGCCCGTAAACCAACACAAATCTCAAAACAATGAAGATCCGCTCTCCTGTAGGAGCGAGCTTGCTCGCGAAAAACCGGAGAACGCCACGGGGTATCTGGTTTCCCGCGTTATCGTTAACGACCTTCGCGAGCAAGCTCGCTCCTACAGGGGTGAGTAGCAGGCTGGACTATTTCAGGCTGCCTGACAGGAACTGCTGCAAACGCTCGGACTGCGGGTTCACCAGCACTTCACGCGGGTTGCCGCGTTCTTCGACGATGCCTTTGTGCAAAAACACAAGCTGGTTCGACACTTCACGGGCAAAGCCCATTTCGTGGGTCACCACCACCATGGTACGGCCTTCCTGGGCCAGGTCCTGCATCACCTTGAGCACTTCGCCAACCAGTTCCGGGTCGAGCGCCGAGGTGGGTTCGTCGAACAGCATCACTTCCGGTTCCATCGCCAAGGCTCGGGCGATGGCTACGCGCTGCTGCTCGCCGCCAGACATGTGACCAGGGAACGCATCCTTGCGATGGCCCACACCGACCTTGGCCAGGTAGTGTTCGGCCTTTTCACGGGCCTCTTTCTTCGACACGCCCAGCACGTGCACCGGCGCTTCCATCACGTTTTCAAGCGCGGTCATGTGTGACCACAGGTTGAAGTGCTGGAATACCATGGACAGGCGCGAACGCATACGTTGCAACTGTTTAGGGTCGGCAGCCTTCATGGCGCCATCCTTGTTGGCCACCAGCTTCAGCTCTTCGTTGTTGAGCAGGATCTTGCCGGCGTGGGGTTGCTCCAGCAGGTTGATGCAGCGCAAAAAGGTACTTTTGCCCGAACCGCTGGAACCGATGATGCTGATCACATCACCGGCCGCGGCGGCCAGGGACACGCCTTTGAGCACTTCATGACTGCCATAGCGTTTATGCAGGTCTTGGACTTCAAGTTTGTACATGCGGTCGGTTCTCACAAAAACAGGTGGTCAGTCGTTGAGCAAGCGCCCGTGACGCAGCGCTTCGCGCCCCGCCACCTTGGCCAGCCAGAAACCCGCTTGGGCATAACGTAGCCGTTCAACGGCAAACAACACCCCCGAAGTACCTGCACAGATGGTGCTGACGCGGTCTTCCAGGGGATCAATCACTTCAAAAATCGGCTCACCTTTTTCGATCCATTCACCGGCTTTACGCAGGTAACTGATCACCCCGGCGTGGGGCGCAAACAGCAATTCGGTACCCTCGAAAGGCACGCCTTCACAAGGTTCAAATTGCGGCGCAGGCCATTCGCCCTTGATCAAGCCCTGCTCGGCGAGGAACGCGAGAATACCTTCGGCGTGGAAGATCGCCTCGTCACGCCCGGTATCGGCCTGACCGCCCAGCTCCAGCGTAGTCGCCAGGCAGGCCAACGGGATCTGCGACTCAGGAAACGCCTGAGACAAACGCAACCACGGCAGCGAACAGGCCTCATCGAACGAACTGCCGCCGGAGTCTTCCGCCAGCAGACCGACCTTCACATTCAAATGCGCCGCCAGCGAACGCCACTGCGGCCAGTGCTGCGGCAGTGCGTACATATGCAGTGCGGCTTCGGCGTCGCAATGCAGGTCGAGCACCACATCGGCGGTGCAGGCGTGGCTCAGCAAGATGCGCTGCATGCCTTGCAACTGACTGCTTGGCTCGGGCAACGCGTTGAGTACATCGCTCATCGCATGACGGATCAAACGCACATTGGCGTGAGGATCATCGCCCAGCTTGCCGTTGAGCAACTCGGCAACCGGCTCGCTCAACTCTACGAAGTCGCGATTGAAATTCTTGCCACTGCCCACCTCGAAGCGCCCTTGGTGACTGCCTTGCAGCAGTTGGCCCAGGCCCATCGGGTTGGCCACCGGCACCAGCTCGATCACGCCATTGAGCGCCCCTTGCTGTTCCAGTGCGGCGAGGCGCTTTTTCAGCTCCCAGGCTGCGCGCATGCCCGGCAGTTCATCGGCGTGCAGGCTGGCCTGGATATAGGCCTTGCGCTCGCCCTGGCCGAAACGGAACACGCTCAGCTGACGCTCGCAGCCCAGGTGACCCCAAGGCAACAGGTGATCGATACGTTCCATATCAATGCTTCCGTGGAGCCAGGTAGCTCAACCAGCGGCGCTCGGCCAACTTGAACAGGCGCACCAGGATGAAGGTCAGGCACAGGTAGAACGCACCGGCGGTGATGTAGGCTTCGAACGGCAGGTAGAACTGGGCGTTCACCGTTCGCGCGGCACCGGTGATGTCGATCAGGGTGACGATGGAGGCCAGGCTGGTGGTCTGCAGCATCATGATCACTTCGTTGCTGTACTGCGGCAGCGCCCGGCGCAGGGCCGACGGCAGCAGGATGCGGCGGTACAGCTTGTAGCGCGACATGCCCATGGCCTTGGCCGCTTCGATCTCGCCGTTGGGCGTGGCCTTGAGGCTGCCGGCAATGATCTCGGCCGTGTAGGCGCTGGTGTTGATCGCAAACGCCAGGCACGCACAGAACGTCGCGCTGGACAGCAGCGGCCACAGGAAGCTTTCGCGCACGGCGTCGAACTGGGCCAGGCCGTAGTAGATCAAAAACAGCTGCACCAGCATCGGCGTGCCGCGGATCACGTAGGTGTAAAGCCAGGCCGCGCCATTGACGATCGGCTGCTTGGACACGCGCATCAGACCCAAAGGCAAGGCGGCAAGCAGGCCGAAGAACAGCGAGATGGCGAGCAGTTTCAAGGTGGTCAGCAGGCCGCCAAGGTACAGCGGCATGGCCTCCCAGATGACGTTGTAGTCGAAGATCATAGATCAGCCGCCCTTACGCCTACCGAGTAGCGCTTCTCAAGATGACGCAAGGCCAGCAACGACACGCTGGTGATCACCAGGTACATCGCCGCCACTGCGAGGAAGAAGGTAAAAGGTTCGCGGGTGGCATCTGCCGCCTGCTTGGCCTTGAACATCATGTCTTGCAAGCCCACCACCGAAATCAGCGCAGTCGCCTTGGTGAGGACCAGCCAGTTGTTGGTGAAACCGGGGATCGCCAGACGGATCATCTGCGGCACCATCACCCGGAAAAACACCTGGAAACTGCTCATGCCATACGCAAGGCCGGCTTCGGCCTGGCCCTTGGGAATGGCCATGAAGGCGCCGCGGAAAGTTTCCGACAGGTAGGCGCCAAAGATGAAACCCAGGGTGCCGATACCGGCGGCCAAGGGGTTCAAGTCGATATAGTCGTCGTAGCCGAGCATCGGCGCGACGCGGTTGAGCAGGTCCTGACCGCCGTAGAAAATCAGCAGGATCAGCACCAGGTCGGGGATCCCGCGGATCACCGTGGAGTACAAGTCACCCAGCCAGGCCAACCAGCGCACCGGCGACAGGCGTAACGCGACCCCGATCAGACCCAGAACAATGGCCAAGGCCATGGACGACAAGGCGAGCTGAAGCGTCAACCATGCGCCATCGAGGATGACGGCCCCGTAGCCTTTCAACATGATTCAGGTCCTCGAAAAGGGGGATGAAAAAATGGCGCAAACCTCAGGAATTCTGTTGCTTGCGCCATTTCGGACAGACAGCTGCGACGATTTACTTGGCGTCAGCGCCGTAGATATCGAAGTCGAAGTACTTGTCCTGGATTTTCTTGTACTCACCGTTGGCACGGATCGCGGCAATGGCTGCGTTGATGCGGTCGAGGTTTTCCTTGTCGCCTTTGCGTACCGCGATGCCGATGCCGTCACCGAAGTATTTGGCGTCGGTGAACTGCGGGCCCACGAACGCGTAGCCTTTACCGGCCGGGGTTTTCAGGAAGCCGTCTTGCAGCAGGGTCGCGTCAGCCACGGTGCCGTCGAGACGACCGGCTTCCACGTCCAGGTAGATTTCGTTCTGCGAGCTGTAAGGCACAACCGTAGCACCTTTAGGGGCCAGGACTTCCTTGGCGAAGCGATCGTGGATCGAACCGCGCTGCACACCGATCTTCTTGCCCTTCAACTCATCCAGGCTGTCGCTGACGGTGGTGCCTTCCTTCATCACCAACTGCGCTGGGCTCAGGTAGTAGCGGTTGGTGAAGTCCACGGACTTCTTGCGGTCTTCGGTGATGGACATGGACGACAGGATCGCGTCGATCTTGCGCACTTTCAGTGCAGGGATCAGGCCGTCGAACTCTTGCTCGACCCAGGTGCACTTCACGTCCATCTGCTTGCACAGGGCGTTGCCGATGTCGTAGTCAAAACCGACGATGCTGCCATCGGGCGCTTTGGAGGCAAACGGAGGGTAAGCCGCTTCGATACCAATTTTCAGGGGCTTGCCTTCAGCGAAAGCCTGCATGGACAGCACGGACAGCGCCAGGGCGCCCAACAGCACGAGTTTCTTCATCTTGGGACTCCATCGGTATAGGGCAAAACAGCAGTATGAGCCATGGCCCACGATGCGACTTAAGGGAAACCGAATTGCGGTGCTGCGTCCTACACCAGCTACACACTGGAGACGACGAGCGAGTGATCGGCATTCTAACGACAGGCCGGAAGCCGATATTTCCTCAATGCGACAACAATTTACAGAAGCACCGAGAAAGCGGTTCCAGCTCATTGACAGCCTCTGTATTTTATGCAGAGACAAAAGACATTAAACCTGTAGACGCTGCAAATTGCGGGCCTATTATTCGCAAACCCTTCTAGGACGGCAAGTCTGGCGTTTAATCTTATTTGCTGGGGTGTCTAAAACGCGGTTTTTCGGGGCATGGGCGTAGCGCTTTGCCTCATGTTTGGGCTGCGGGTTACACATTTGCGCCTGAGGGTAACATTCAGAAACTTCCTACAATAGAAACCGATATTTATTGGCTTGGTGGTTATGGCCATCTGTCAGATCAGCTCCGATGCTCACCTTGTAATACATTCCAAATGTGGGAGCTGGCTTGCCTGCGATGGCGGACTGTCAGCCAACCCACATGAAACTGACACGCCCTCATCGCAGGCAAGCCAGCTCCCACAGTTGATCTTCATCGGTTTTGAGACTGCATGAAAAAGCCCCGCCTGGCTTGCACCGGTCGGGGCTTGGGATGACCTGAGCGCCTTACGCGACGTTCATGGTCTTGTGCGTCTCGATCAAATGCGCGACCACACCTGGATCCGCCAGAGTGGAGATATCGCCCAACCCGTCATACTCGGCCGTGGCAATCTTGCGCAGGATACGGCGCATGATTTTCCCCGACCGCGTCTTCGGCAAGCCCGGCGCCCACTGGATCACATCCGGCGAAGCGATCGGTCCGATTTCCTTGCGCACCCAGTTTTTCAACTCCAGGCGCAAGGCTTCGTTGGGCTCTTCACCATTTTTCAGGGTGACGTACACGTAAATGCCCTGCCCTTTGATGTCGTGCGGCACACCGACGACGGCGGCCTCGGCGACTTTCGGGTGGGCAACCATGGCGCTTTCGATCTCGGCGGTGCCCATGCGGTGGCCGGACACGTTCAACACGTCGTCCACGCGACCAGTGATCCAGTAGTAACCGTCTTCGTCACGACGCGCACCGTCACCGGTGAAGTACATGCCACGGAAGGTCTTGAAGTAGGTGTCGACGAAGCGGTCATGGTCACCGTACAAAGTACGCGCCTGGCCTGGCCACGAATCGAGGATCACCAGGTTGCCCTCGGCAGCGCCTTCGATCAGGTTGCCCAGGTTATCCACCAGCGCCGGCACCACACCAAAGAATGGCCGTGCTGCCGAACCCGGCTTGAGCGCATGGGCGCCCGGCAGCGGGCTCATCATGTTGCCGCCGGTTTCGGTCTGCCACCAGGTGTCGACAATCGGGCAACGGGATTGGCCGACGTTCTTGTAGTACCAGTCCCACGCCTCAGGGTTAATCGGCTCGCCCACCGAACCGAGTAGACGCAGGCTGGAGCCGTCGGCGCCTTCGCACGCAGCGGTGCCGGATGCCATCATGGCGCGGATTGCGGTCGGTGCGGTGTAGAGGATATTGACCTTGTGCTTGTCGACGATCTTCGCCACCCGGGTGATATCCGGGTAGTTCGGCACGCCTTCGAACAGCAGCGTGGTCGCGCCATTGGCCAGCGGGCCGTAGACGATATAGGTGTGGCCGGTGACCCAGCCGACGTCGGCGGTGCACCAGTAGATTTCGCCTGGGCGGTAGTCGAACACGCGCTCGTGGGTCAGGGACGCATACAGCAAGTAGCCGCCGGTGGTGTGCTGCACGCCCTTGGGCTTACCAGTGGAGCCGGAGGTGTAGAGGATGAACAGCGCTTCTTCGGCGCCCATCTCTTTTGGCGCACACACGGTGCCCGCCACTTTCATCAGGTCTTCGTACCAGATGTCGCGATGCTGGTTCCACTTGATGTTGCCATTGGTGCGTTTGCACACAATAACCTTCTGAATGCTACTGGTTTCCGGGTTGGTCAGGGCGTCGTCGACGTTGGCCTTCAGCGGAATCTTCTTACCGGCGCGGATGCCTTCGTCGGCAGTGATCACCACCTTCGACTTACAGTCGATGATGCGACCGGCCAGGGCCTCCGGAGAGAAACCGCCAAACACCACGGAGTGAATCGCACCGATGCGGGTGCAGGCCAGCATGGCGACCACGGCTTCGGGGATCATCGGCATATAGATAGTCACCACGTCGCCGCGGTGCACATCCTGGCCGCGCAGGGCGTTGGCGAACTTGCAGACTTCTTCATGCAGCTCGCGGTAAGTGATGGTGCGGCTCTCGGAAGGGTCATCGCCCTCCCAGATAATGGCCGCCTGGTCGCCGCGCTCGGCGAGGTGACGGTCCAGGCAGTTGTAGGAAACGTTCAGGGTGCCATCGGCGAACCACTTGATGTCGACATGGTGATCGTCGAACGAGGTCTGCTTCACCGTGGTGAAAGGCTTGATCCAGTCAAGGCGCTTGGCTTGCTCGCGCCAGAAGCCATCGGGGTTGACCACCGACTGCTGGTACATGGCCTTGTAGGTCGCCTCGTCGGTCAGCGTGTTGGCTGCTACTTCGGGGCGAACGGGGTACAGGGAAGCCGCACTCATCTTTCTTACCTCGGTGACATAGTTGTTTTTGTATGGCCCTGTTGTAGCCGGGGCTGACCTATAGAACCATTCGACGATGGTAGTAACAAGCCCCTACAAATTGCCCTGATATCCCCATTCGCACCTCTAGCCCGCGGGCTGCGGCGCTTCGCGGCTTTGTGAAAAAAGCTTTACCACGGGATTGTTACAAAAACCGCCAATAGTGTTTATCAAAAGTACGGGTATATGAATATAACCTGAGGGCCTAAAATCAACTCCGCCAACAAGGCACTTTGGTTACATACCGCAGTGATTAACAACGCAACAGCCCCCACGAAGGCAACGTTAATCCGAACTTCCCAACTCTTAAGTAAGTTACACACGCGGCCTCACAAGGGCCCCGTGACCCCACTCGCCCTGAATAAGGTAAATAGAGAAATGAAAGCTTTAGTAGTTATGGCCCTCAGCAGCTTGTGCGCCACCGCTGCCCTGGCCGACGAAGCCCCGACTGACGTGGTCAGCCGTAATACCCCGATCGTTGAAGACTATACTTACAGCACCCACTTGGATGTTGCCAAAGTATTGTCCATGAGCAGTATTCCGGAAGTGTGCGAAGTTGTACCGGTGAAGATGGAATATGAAGACTCGCAAGGTCAGCGTCATATTCTTAATTACCACGTGATGGGTAATGGTTGCTCTAACGGGTAATAACCTGATGCGTTCTATCTGAACCTGATCTTATTCGCCGCAAGAAATCGTTCTTGCGGCCAAGAGCTCGCCTTCTCCCTGCCTGATTCGAATGCTACGATTGTGGCGCCGCCATCTTCCCTGTACGGCAGGATGCATTCATGCGAGCCAGTTTCGAAAAGATCCCCACCGAGGCCGCCACTTCCTGGACCCTGCTGAACAGGCGTCTACCGGAGGCAATCCCGTTTGAGTGGCACCATCACCCCGAATACGAGCTGACGCTCACCCTCAACAGCCGAGGGCATCGTTACATCAGCAACGATGTAGCGCTGTATGACGATGGCGACCTAGTGCTGGTCGGCCCGAACGTGCCGCACAGCTGGTCTTCCGTCGAACGCATCGACCTGGCCAAACCCCATGTAGCACTGGTGATCTGGTTTTCGGAAGCCTGGGCGGAATCGCTGGTGCAGTTGTTTCCCGAAATGACCTCGACCCGCACGTTGTTGGCGGCGGCGCAACAGGCGCTGAGTTTCAGTGACAGCACATCAAGGTCACTGCGGCCACTGATCGAAGCCATGGTTGAGCAAGACGCCGCGCAGCGGTTGATCTCGCTGCTGACGGTGCTCACCACCCTGTCGCGCGACGTGGCGGCGCAACGCATCGCCGTGGAAAACGCGCCGCCTCAGGTTGCTGAGGATGCCCGCATCCGCCGCGTGCTGGACTACGTGCATGGCCACTACGCGCAACCCTTGAGCATGCCCGAGTTGGCCCAAATGGCCTGTGTCAGCGTTTCTGCCTTCCATCGCATGTTCCGCAAGCACACCCGCTGCACGGCGCTGGACTACATCGTCCGCCTGCGTATCGGACACGCTTGCGCCCTGTTGATGCAGGGCAACCTGGCGATCAATACGATCGCCGAGCACGTGGGTTACGCCTCTCAGGCGCTGTTCAATCGACAGTTCAAGGCGCAAAAAGGCATCACTCCCACGCAGTTTCGAGAGCAACACGGGCACCACTTCCAGTAGTCAGCCTGATTCTTCTACTCATTCAACGACAAACGCCACAATCGTACTGCTCAACGCGCCTAACAAGGCTGCCATCCGGGCCTGCCTGGGTGATTTCATACCTGTATGCATAACAACAATACAGGCCACCCCATGAGCAACTACCCCACCTTCGAAAGTGCCGAACTGCCAAGCGATTACAAGCGCAACATCGTCAACATGAAAAAGGCCCTGCGCGCGCAAATCGGCGATGTGAACCGCCTGTTTGCTGAGGTCAGTGCGTTCATTGCCGCCGAAATTGAATCAATCAAAGCAGCGGGCAGTGGCGCCTGGCCTGAACTCGAGTTTGAAAGCATCGCCAACGGCCAAGTTACCGACGAACAACGCGCACTGATCAAACGTCGCGGCTGCCTGGTGATTCGCAACCACTTCCCACGCGAGCACGTGCTCGGCTGGGACAAAAGCCTGCTGGACTATCTGGACACCAACCAATTCGACACGGTGTATCGCGGGCCCGCCGACAACTTCTTCGGCAACCTGGAGGCCTCGCGCCCGGAAATCTTCCCGATCTATTGGTCCGATGCCCAGATGCAAGTGCGCCAGCACCCACGCATGGGCGCCGCGCAATCCTTCCTCAACCGCCTGTGGACCACCCACTCCCACGGCCAGCAATGGTTCGACCCGGACACCAACGCGCTGTACCCGGACCGCGTGCGCCGTCGCCCGCCGGGCACCACCTCTAAGGGCCTGGGCCCACACACCGACTCCGGGGCGCTGGAGCGCTGGCTGCACCCGGCCTACCTGAAGGTGTTCGACAAGATCTACCGCAACGACTTCAAGGCGTATGACCCGTGGGACGCCGCGTATCGTACAGAGGTCGACGAATATGCCTACGAAGGCACCAAATGCTCGGCCTTCCGCACCTTCCAGGGCTGGACGGCCTTGTGTGACATGCGCGCCGACCAAGGCGTACTGCATACGCTGCCGATCCCCAAGGCCATGGCCTACATGCTGTTGCGCCCGCTGTTGGACGACGTGCCCGAGGATGAGCTGTGCGGCGTAGCGCCAGGCAAGGTGTTACCGATCCTGGAGCAGTGGCACCCCCTGCTCATCCAGGGCATGACGCCCATACCCGACGTGCAAGCCGGCGATTCTGTGTGGTGGCACTGCGACGTAATCCACAGCGTCGCACCGGTCAAAAACCAGCAGGGCTGGGGCAATGTGATGTACGTGCCCGCCGCGCCCATGTGCCCGAAAAACCTGCGCTACGCCGAGGACGTCTTCCGGGCGTTCGAGCAAGGCGTCTCGCCGGACGACTTTCCTCGCGAAGACTACGAACAACACTGGAAAGACCGCTTCACCTCATCACAACTGAACGCCCTGGGCCGCAAAGGCCTGGGCCTGAAATAACCCCACGCCCATAAAAACAACTACCCCTATAAAAACAAAAAGGTATCCCCTATGAACCGCCTGAATCGCCATGCCGTCGCCGTCTCTTTCGCCAGCCTCTGTACGATTACCGCCCACGCAACCGACAGTAAAGGCAGCGTTGAAGTTGTCCACTACTGGACCTCGGGCGGAGAAGCCAAATCGGCAGACGTGCTCAAGCAGTTGATCGAAAAAGACGGCTTCACCTGGCAAAACAGTGCCGTGGCAGGTGGCGGAGGCGCGGCCGCTATGACCGTGCTCAAGACGCGCGCCGTCTCCGGCAATCCGCCCTCCGCCGCCCAGATCAAAGGCCCGGATATCCAGGAATGGGGCAAGCTTGGCCTGTTGACCAGCATCGACAACGTCGCCCAGGCCAACCACTGGGACAGCCTGCTACCGCCCAGCCTCGCAGAGCTGATGAAGTTTGACGGCCATTACGTCGCCGTGCCGCTGAACATCCACCGCATCAACTGGCTGTGGACCAACCCCGAAGTGCTGCGCAAAGCCGGGGTCGCACATGCCCCCACCTCACTGGAGGAACTCTACACCGCTGGCGACAAGCTCAAGGCCGCCGGTTTTATCGCCATCGCCCACGGCGGCCAACCCTGGCAGGACACCACCCTGTTCGAAGGCCTGGTGCTTGGCATTCTCGGCGCTGACGGCTTCAAGAAAGCGTTTATCGACAACGACGAAGCTACCTTCAACAGCGCAAAAATGACCGAAGTCTTCGTCGCCCTGCGCAAGTTGAAGAGCTACCTGGACCCCAACGGCGCAGGGCAGGACTGGAACATGGAAACCGCCAAGGTCATCAACGGCCAGGCCGGCATGCAACTCATGGGCGACTGGGCCAAAAGCGAATGGAGCGCAGCCGGCAAAAAGGCCGGTGTCGACTATGAATGCGCGCCCTTCCCCGGTTCCCAAGGCATTTATAGCTACACCATCGACTCACTGGCGATGTTCAAGCCTTCGAGCAAAAACGACACCCCCGGCAACAATGCCGCCCGCGACGACTTGGCCAAGATCGCCCTGGAGCCGCAATTCCAATCTGTATTCAACCAGAACAAAGGCTCGATCCCGGTGATCAAGGGCCTGGACATGAGCCAGTTCGACAGCTGCGCCCAAGCCTCCGCCAAGGACTTCGCCGATGCCGAAAAGGCCGGCACGCTCGCGCCGAGCATGGCATTCAATATGTCGACATCGCAGGCGGTGCAGGGCGCGGTGTTTGATGTAGTGAGTAACTTTATGAGTAATAAAGACGCTGATCCGGCGAAGGCTGGCAAACAGATGTTTGCCAGTATTAAAGCGGCCGCTCAGTAAGCACCCGCGACCGGTTCTTGCCCATGAAGGGGCAAGAACCGGCGCGCCAAAAACCCCGCCTACCGCCCGTCAAAAAAAACCAGGCCAGGCAAAGCCTTGCAAACACACGCTTTGGCCGAAAACCACGCCATTGTGGCGCTCAATCGTGACCATCCGCCGCAACACAAAGTCGTTTTTTTCCCTATAATGCGCGGGTAAACCGGGCCTGCAATATCCCTTTACACTGGGATGAAGAGCCAGACCTGAGGCCTCCCGCTGGAGCAAGCACCTACCGCTCCGCACCTCAAGCCTCACGCAGACCACCCGTAACCCTATTCCGTTTAATGCGTGCGCTAGCTGCAACAAACGATTCCTTAAGATCCACCGCGGCCTCAGGGCCGTGTGAACACCCAACCATCCGGTTTCACACGGGCACCTTTGAGCCCTCACGCAGGAGACGACACGTCATGCTGAGCTGGGACGAATTCGACAAAGAAGAAGAAGGCGAAGTAGCCACCAAAGGCGCCAACGCCGGCCACGCCACCGAAGCCAACATGGACCGCCTCGACGGCGACGGCGCCAAAGCCGCCCTCGAAGCCCGCGCCGTCACCGCCAGTGACTCCGCCGCCATCGTGCGCGCCAAGGCCGCCCTGGACAAACTCGACGTCGCCGAAGGCCTCGCCGAGCTGGAAGGCTCCGCTGCCCGCGTCGCCGTTGACGAAAAGCGCATGATCAACTGCCGCGCCGACCTCAACCAGCTCGTACCCTTCAAGTACGACTGGGCCTGGCAGAAGTACCTCGACGGCTGCGCCAACCACTGGATGCCGCAAGAGGTCAATATGACCGCCGACATCGCGCTGTGGAAAAACCCCGAAGGCC
>NZ_JACAQP010000192.1:0-481 GCF_013387025.1 Pseudomonas reactans
AATGGATTGTTGAAACTAATGGATTCCATGTTAAAAATTTTTGGATAACTTTATGACTTCTTAATTTATAATTTTAAGTAATTACTATATGGAATGGATTTCCCATATATCTCCAATTTTGAGCCCAATCAATAAAAGAACTTCATTGTTGAGATATTATGTACAACTAATGTGTCAATGTACAAATAATGTGTCAATTTGGAGTAATCCAAAATATGGTTATTTTGGATTCATTGAGAAAATTTATTTTTTGTTTTAAATTTTTGAAATCAGATAAAAATAATGAAGTATCAATAAAAGTAAAAAATGAAAACAGTTGTTTTTTATTCTATCGAGAGAATTATCTACTTGCAAAAGTTGGATTTTAGAATAGGATAAACTACGTCAAAGCCCTAAGATAAATAAACCGGACACCCTAAAATAAATGAAACTAATGAACCTTCAAATTGACTTTTGAACTCATTTTTTTTATCAATTTGAA
>NZ_JACAQP010000193.1:0-318 GCF_013387025.1 Pseudomonas reactans
CATATTGAATGAGATAAAATTTTATAAATACATGATAAGAAGATATGAGTTAAAAAGAAGAGGAAAGTAATCGTGATTGTGATTGATAGGATTCGTTCCTTAGCAATCAAACCAATTACTGCCAATGAGAGAAATTTGTGAATGTCGAGATAACAAAACTACTTATTCGTATGAGACGATGGATAGTAGATTTTATTATAATGATTTTGAGTTCTTTTCTTGAGATTAATGAGTTAGTCGAATAATGAGATATGATCTCACCGTAGAGATTACGGTGTTAGATGTCATGATATTGAGTCGTGTGTAGAGATTACGATT
>NZ_JACAQP010000028.1:0-151593 GCF_013387025.1 Pseudomonas reactans
ACGCTGGCCGAACGCAGGCTTTGGAGCGTGGGTAACCCGGCAGGACGCCGGGTTAGCCGCGCTGGGCCAAGGATGGCCCATCGCGGCGGCCCACGCTCCAAAGCCGGAGTGAGGGCATGCCGAGCCTAGGCGAGGCACCGAGTGTTGGGGCGAAGACCTTTTGCTTACTTTTGGGTCTTTCCAAAAGTGAGCCGCTGTAAGAGCGGAACCCTAAGTGGCCGTTACCGCAGCAACGGATATGTACACTCGCTATCGCAAGTAAGGTGCAGTCAGACAGACCACACCAGCCTCAAGCAAAAAACGAATAAACCACCGCAGTAATCGCCACCAACCCCACCGCCGTGACAAACACATTGGACGCCTGCCCACGGTACTTGGCCATGGCCGGCACTTTGCGAATGGCATACATCGGCATCAGAAACAGGATCGAAGCAATGATCGGCCCCCCCAGCGCCTCAATCATCCCGAGAATGCTTGGGTTCAACGTGGCAACGATCCAGCACACCACCAACATGAACGCCGCCGTCATCCGGTCCAGACGCTTGGCCTCAGGACGACGACCAGTCTTCAGCACCAGCCCCTTGAGGCCTTCACTCGCACCGATGTAATGCCCCAAGAACGACTTGGCAATCGCCACAAACGCGATCAACGGTGCCGCAAACTCGATGGTCGGATTATTGAAGTGATTGGCCAGGTACGACAGGATCGACAAGTTCTGTGCCTTCGCCTCGGCAAGCTGCGCCGGCGACAGGGTCAGCACGCAACTGAACACGAAGAACAGCACCATCACCACCATCAGCAGATGCGCGCGCGACAGGATCTGCGAGCTGCGCTCATCCGCGTGGACGCCGTACTGGCGCTTCTGGTCCACCGCAAAGGCCGAGATGATCGGCGAATGGTTGAACGAGAACACCATCACCGGGATCGCCAGCCACAAGGTATTGAGCAACGCGGACGGCGCAGGGACCTGGCTGGCGGTGCTGAGGATGCCGCCGTTCCAGTGCGGGATCAGGTACACCGCCAGGAACAGCAAGGCGACGATAAACGGATACACCATCAAGCTCATGGCCTTGACGATCACCTGCTCACCGCAACGCACCACGGCCAGCAGGCCGAGGATCAGCACGAACGACAGCAGCGCCCGTGGCGGCGGCATGATGTGCAGTTGGTGCTCCATGAAGCTGCCGACCGTGTTGGTCAACGCCACGCTGTAGATCAGCAGGATCGGGAAGATCGCGAAGAAGTACAGCAAGGTGATCAGCGCGCCGGCCTTGATGCCGAAGTGTTCTTCGACCACGTCGGTGATGTCGGAGCCTTCACGGCCGGACAGCACAAAGCGGGTCAGGCCACGGTGGGCGAAGAAGGTCATCGGGAACGCCAGCAGCGCGAGGATCACCAGTGGCCAGAAGCCGCCCAGGCCCGCGTTGATCGGCAAGAACAGCGTACCGGCGCCAATGGCGGTGCCGAACAGGCCAAGCATCCAGGTGGTGTCCTGGCGGCTCCAGCTTGTGAGGGTTGCAGGTGTCGTTGCATAGCGTTCGTCGACGCTATTGGCCTGATCATTCATCCGGTCGGATCTCCGCATTTACACGGCCGGGACGAGTCAGAAAAACCTGACAGGCAGCGCCCCGACCATAGAAGGGGCCGGATTGTCCGGGATTCTTGTGAATAAGCAAAGACTTAGCTGAGGAACGGTGGTGCGGTGCAGGCCCGCAGGGGCACCTGTATACGGCGGTATTCGGGGCGTGCGGCTGAATGCGGAATATACATTCCCGCACAAATCTATTTTAGAATCGCACGTGATCCTGTAGTTTTCATCCAGCATCCGCCGTTTATCCAGAGAGCCCTGCCATGCCTCGCGTTTCCCGCAAACAAGCCGAACTCAATCGCGAAATCATCGTCGAGGCGGCCACTCATCTGTTTCGCGAACGCGGTTTGCACGGCATTAGTCTGTCGGACGTCATGGCCGCCGCCGGCCTGACCCACGGCGGCTTCTACGGGCACTTCGCCTCCAAGGAAGCCCTGGCTACCGAAGCCTGCCAGCAGGCGTTCGAGCAGGCGAACCTGGGCTGGCAGGCAAAAATCGATCGCAGTGAAGATCAGCAGGCTGCCCGCGAGGCCGTGATGGGGCCTTATCTGACAGCCACCCATCGCGACAACCCTGGCGATGGCTGCCCTGTCTCGGCCTTCGCCCCGGACATGTGCCATGAGCCCGCCGACACCGCCTTGCAGCACGCCTTTATTGATGGCGTCGAGAAGTCCTTAGAAGCCTTTGCGCAGCTACAGGAGGGAGATCGCCAGGCAATGCTGGCCAACTACGCGATGATGATCGGCGCAGTGACCCTGGCGCGTGCAACACGTGGCAATGACCTGTCGGATGAATTCCTGGCTGCTGCACGAAATTCCCTACTGGCCGTTGACAGCCCTTCCTCTGCCCCAGCATGATCGGGCCATGAACATTTTCCAGCGCTGCCTCACCCGCACCACCACCACGACCGCTTCCGGCGGGTCGCGCGGTGGCTGTGAGTGCCTGAGCTAGACACTTCACAGATTCAACCCAAGGCCCCGCCAGCAATGGACGGGGCCTTTTTATTGCTCCGCCCGTTCGGCAACCACAAGGAGCAACACCATGGCTGACGCCCTGCTGATCATCGACATGCAAACCGGCTTATACGATGGCCCGGAAAAGCCCTTCGAGCGCGAACGCGTGCTCGCCACTATCAACCTGCTGATTCAGCGTGCACGCCTGGCTGGCGCCCCGATCTTCGTCGCCCGTCATACCGGGCCAGCAGGCTCACCGATAGAAGCCGGCAGCCCGCTCTGGCAACTGTGTCATGGGCTGGAGGTAGACGAATCTCACGATCACCTGTTCAACAAGACCCGCCCCAGCTGCTTCCTGGGTACAAATCTGGAACAGCAACTGAGAGCAGCGCAGGCCAAAGACCTGGTGATCGCCGGTATGAAAACCCAGTTCTGCATCGACACCACTTGCCGGGTAGCCGTGGAACTGGGGTTTTCGGTGGTGCTACCGGAAGACGGCCATACCTGCATGGACACACCGGCACTCAAGGCCGAGGCGATTATCGAGCATCACAATGCGACCCTTGCCGGGGCGTTTGTGAAGTGTACGCGCGCGGCCGAGATAAGCTTCTGATCGCTCAAATACGGCATACTCCTCCCCTCAAACCCTTCAGGAAGAGCCTTCCGATGACCGCTACTGTTTTGGTCCTGGTTGAAACCATCAACGAATACCTGCCCATCATCGAGGGTAATGACTTTCATGTGATCCTGGCGCCGACACCCGCCGAACGCGCCGAAGCCATCAAGGCCCATGGCAGCCAGATCAGGGCCGTGCTGACCCGTGGCCCGCTGGGCTTGTACGCCGAGGAAATCGCCGCCCTGCCCTTGCTGGAAATCATCTGTGTGATCGGTGCCGGCTACGAACACGTAGACCTGCAAGCCGCCAGCGATCGCGGGATTGTCGTGACCAATGGCGCCGGGGTGAATGCGCCATCGGTGGCCGATCACGCCATGGCATTGCTGCTGTCGCTGGTGCGCGGCATCCCGCAGAACGACGCCGCCGTGCGCCGCAGCGAATGGCCGAAAGTGATGCGCCCATCACTGGGCGGCAAGCAACTGGGCATCCTCGGCCTGGGGGCTGTGGGCCTGGAAATCGCCAAGCGTGCAGCCCTGGGCTTTGGCATGGAGGTGAGTTACCACAACCGCCAGCCGCGCGATGACGTGGATTACACCTACTGCGCCACTGCGGTGGAGCTGGCGCGCACCTCGGACTTCCTGATCCTCGCCACCCCCGGCGGCGCCAGCACTCGCCACTTGATCGATCGCCACGCCCTGGATGCCTTGGGCCCGAATGGCTACCTGGTCAATATTGGCCGTGGCAGCGTGGTGGTCACCGCCGACCTGGTCGCCGCCCTGGAGCAACGCCGCATCGGTGGTGCCGCATTGGATGTTTTCGACGACGAACCCCAAGTGCCCGACGCCCTCAAGAAACTCAGCAATACCGTGCTCACCTCCCACGTCGCAGGCCTGTCGCCGGAAGCGGCCCACGACACCGTGCAGCGTGTGGCCGACAACCTGGTGGAATACTTCGCCGGTCGCCCGGTCCTCACGCCGGTCGCCCTGCCCCCGCCCACTAAATGACCGATCAGGCACGCTGATCATCGTCCAACACGCTAACCTATTAAGCCGCCCCGACCTTGTCGCTGGGCGGTTGTGCGCATTAGATTAGGAAATAGTCCAAGGCCTTTAGAATAAGCAGAAGGGATAAGCATGGCGCTGAACGACCAATCGACCCAGATTCGCCCAGGCGAAGAACTTGATGCCAGCCTGATCGATCCCTACCTCAAGGCCCATATCCCGGGCCTGAGCGGCACACCCACCATCAGCCAGTTTCCCGGTGGCGCGTCCAACCTGACCTACCTGCTGGAATACCCTGGCCAGGAATTCGTGCTGCGCCGCCCGCCCTTTGGCCATAAGGCCAAGTCCGCCCACGACATGGGCCGCGAGTACCGCATCCTCAACCAGCTCAAAGATGGCTTCCCCTATTGCCCCAAGGCCTACGTGCATTGCACCGATGAGTCAGTGATCGGCGCCGAGTTCTATGTGATGGAGCGGGTCAACGGCATCATCCTGCGCTCTGACCTGCCGCCTGAACTGGGCCTGGACGCCGCCAAGACCGAAGCGCTGTGCAAAAGCTTCATCGACAAGTTCGTCGAACTGCACCAGGTGGACTACAGCGCCTGCGGCCTGGCCGACCTGGGCAAGCCGGAAGGCTACGTGGAACGCCAGATCCGTGGCTGGAGCGACCGCTACGAAAAAGCCCTGACCCCCGACGCGCCGCGCTGGGAAGCAGTCCGCGCCTGGCTCAACGACAAAATGCCGGCCGACCACCCGACCTCCAGCATCGTGCACAACGACTACCGCTTCGATAACGTGATCCTCGACCCGCACAACCCGATGCAGATCATCGGTGTGCTGGACTGGGAGCTGACCACCCTCGGCGACCCGTTGATGGACCTGGGCAACACCCTCGCCTACTGGATCGAAGCGGCCGACCCGGCGCCGGTGCAACTGATGCGCCGCCAGCCGAGCAACGCGCCGGGCATGCTCACCCGCCGTGAATTCGTCGACTACTACGCCGAACGCGCAGGTCTCCAGATCGACAACTTCGACTTCTACTACACCTACGGCCTGTTCCGCCTGGCCGGCATCGTGCAGCAGATCTACTACCGCTTCTTCCATGGCCAGACCCAGGACAAACGCTTTGCGCAGTTCATTCACATGAACAAGCTGCTGGAGCAGATGAGCCTGAACGTCATCAGCAAATCGTCCCTTTAAGGAACCGCTATGTCCAAGACCCACCTGTTCGACCTCGATGGCAAGATCGCATTCGTTTCCGGCGCCAGCCGTGGTATCGGCGAGGCCATTGCCAAGTTGCTGGCCCAGCAAGGCGCCCATGTGATCGTATCCAGCCGCAAGCTCGAAGGCTGCCAGCACGTAGCCGACGCAATCATCGCCGATGGCGGCAAAGCCACGGCCGTGGCCTGCCATATCGGTGAAATGGAGCAGATCACCCAAGTGTTCGCCGGTATCCGCGAACAGTTCGGGCGCCTGGATATCCTGGTCAACAACGCCGCCACCAACCCGCAGTTCTGCAACGTGCTGGACACCGATCTCGGCGCGTTCCAGAAGACCGTTGACGTGAACATCCGTGGCTACTTCTTCATGTCCGTGGAAGCCGGCAAGCTGATGCGCGATAACGGCGGCGGCAGCATCATCAACGTCGCGTCGATCAACGGGATTTCCCCGGGTGTATTCCAAGGCATCTACTCGGTGACCAAGGCCGCCGTGATCAACATGACCAAGGTATTCGCCAAGGAATGCGCGGCGTTTGGCATTCGTTGCAACGCCCTGCTGCCGGGCCTGACCGACACCAAGTTCGCCTCGGCGTTGGTAAAGAACGACGCGATCCTGAAAATGGCCCTGGCGCAGATCCCCCTCAAACGCGTGGCCGATCCGAGCGAAATGGCCGGCGCGGTGCTGTTCCTGGCCAGCGATGCATCCAGCTACACCACCGGCGTGTCGCTGAATGTGGACGGTGGTTTCCTGTCCTGATCTCACAAACGACACCCCACCCTGTAGGAGCGAGCTTGCTCGCGAAGAAAGTCAGGCCACCGCGAGCCTCCAGACAGCCCGCGTTATCGTTGACGACCTTCGCGAGCAAGCTCGCTCCTACAGAGGTGAGGCATTCGGCGGCTGCTGCCGAAAACTCACCGCCAGGCGGTTCCAGCCACTGATGCTGGACACCGCCATGGTCAGGTCCACCAGTTCCTGCTCGCTGAATTCCAGCCGCACGGCGGCGAACAGTTCATCCGATACCGTCGAGGTCGGCAGTGTCGCGACCGATTCGCTCCAGGCCAACGCGGCCTTTTCCCGCGCCGTGAAGAACGGCGAATCGCGCCAGACGCACAACGCGAACAAACGTCGCTCGGTCTCGCCGCGCTGACGCGCCGCCATCGAGTGCATGTCCGTACAGAAACCACAGTGGTTGAGCTGCGAGACACGGATTTTGAGCAGCTCCAGCAAAGGCTTTTCGATGGACAAGCCGAAGGTGGTCGCCTCCAGCATCAGCATGCCTTTAAGCGCCTGCGGCGAGGCGGTGTAGTAATCCAGGCGGGGTTCCATGGGGGCGGCTCTCTGGCGGTGGGTGCAATGACTGTCCAGCCTAGAACCCACACGGCATAAGCCCTATAGCCAATCGGCCGGTTTCTGCAGAGACCATTTTGAGCCTGCCGCGCACGCGCGTACGCTTGGCGCAAAGTAAATCCCCGGAATAAGACATGGAACTGCACGTTGTGATCAACGGCCGCAAAGATCTGGCCGAACAGTTGTATCAACAGTTGCGTGAAGCCATTGGCTCCGGACGCCTGGCGGCCGGCGCGCAGCTGCCGCCCAGCCGCTTGCTCGCCGAGCAATTGGGCGTGTCGCGCAAAACGGTGTCGGATACCTACGCTACCCTGACCTACGAGGGATTGCTGATCGGCAAGACCGGCCGCGGCACCTTCGTCAACGCCCGTGCGCCACAGACCGAACGCCTGCAAACCGCCACCGACCTGGCGTGCGCCGCCAACCTGGCGAAGTGGCAATCACTGCCCTCGCCCATGCGTCATCCCACTCGCGACAGCACGTTGCGCTATGAATTTATCGGCGGCGCCACCAGCCGCAACCAGTTTCCCCAGGATGAATGGCGACGCTGCACCCAGGACGCCCTGCGGCGCATCGCCCAGAACAGCGGTTTCTACAGCCAGCCTGAAGGTTTGCCGGCGCTGCGCAGTGCGATCGCCGGGCATATCGCGTTCTCACGCGGGGTCAACTGCCGCGACAGCGACATCGTAGTCACCAACGGCGCACAGCAGGCGCTGGACCTGATCGCCCGTGTCGTGCTGGAACCCGGCAGCATTGTCGCCATGGAAGACCCTGGCTACAGCCCCGCGCGTCAGATGTTCATGGCGATGGGCGCCAGCGTCGCCAGTGTGCCGGTGGATGAACAGGGTATTCAGGTCGAGCGGATTCCCGACGGCACACGCCTGATCTACGTGACGCCCTCGCACCAATTCCCGCTCGGCATGCCGATGAGCCTGCCGCGCCGTGAAGCCTTGCTGGCGCGGGCGTTCGAGCTGGGCGCGATCATTATCGAGGACGACTACGACAGCGAATTCCGCTACGAAGGACGGCCCACCGACTCCCTGCAAAGCATGGACACGCGTGGTGTGGTGACCTACGTCGGCACCTTCTCGAAAACCTTGCTGCCAGAACTGCGCCTGGGCTACGCGGTGCTGCCACCCGCAATTTATGGCGCAGTGCTCAAGGCCAAGCAGCTGACCGACCAGCACAGTTCCACACTGCCGCAATGGGCCCTGGCCAAGTTCATCAGTGAAGGCTACTTGCTCAAGCATATCCGTCGCTGCCACACGGTCTACGCCGGGCGCCGTGAACGCATCCTGCAACGTCTGGCGGGCGACTTGTCGCCGTGGTTCGAAGCGGTGCCTACGGTGGCCGGGTTCCACATGGCGGCGCTGTGCAAAGTACCGGTGAACATCCCGTTGTTGATGGAGCTGGCGCGCCGGGTAGAAGTGGGTTTGTACCCCTTGGATGTATTTTTCCACGATGCGCCGGTACGCCCTGGTTTGATCATCGGCTTTGGCGCCATCGAAACCCTGGACATCGACCCGGCGCTGGACAAGGTGCGCGATATTCTCCAGCAGATTGGCTAGCGGATTTTCCGGCGGATTGGTCATTGGTCCTGGCTTCGCCAGGCTCTAGCCTGTGCACTGACCCCGACCTCGGAGACCATCGCCATGCCAGCCTGTGCCTTCAACACTGTCCATGTCCGTGCGGCAGCCGGGCGCTCAGCGGAACTGGGCGAGCGCCTGCAGCAGATAGCCGACGCCGTGCGCACCGCCCCCGGCTGCCTGGATTACGGGGTGCAGCGCGACCCGATAGACCCCGACCTGTGGACCGTCACGGGACGCTGGTCCTGTGCCGAGCAGCTCAGCGCACACTTCGCATTACCGGCCCTGCAAGGCTTTATCGAATTGACCCGTGAACACCTGGCCTGTCGCCTGGACTTCGACCACTGAGGTATTGGTCTCCTGCTCTTCGCCGGGATTGGTCATTGGTCACCCAGGCCTTGCGGCGTAGGGTGAAGAGGTCTCGAACTACTCGGAAACTTCGCCATGAAACCACTGCTCGCCGCCGCCCTGATGCTCGCCTCGCTCAGCGCCTTTGCCCATGAACCGGTGTACAACCAGGAGTCGATCAAGGTCCTGCAAGAACATGCCTTGACCAATGTGCCCGGCAAGAAAACCATCATGCTCACCGTCGATTACGCCCCTGGACAAGCCACTGTGCCCCATAGCCACACAGGTACTGCTGTGGCCTATGTGCTGGAAGGCGCGATCACGTCGCGGGTGAATGATGAAAAAGCGAAGACCTACCAGGTCGGAGAATCGTTCTACGAGCCTGCGGGTTCGCGGCACTTTGAATCGAGTAATGCCAGCCAGACAAAACCGGCCAAGTTGCTGGTGGTGATGGTGCTGGATGACAAGGCTGAAGTACTCACCCCCTTGCCACATTAATCCGCCACACCGCAGTAAAAATGTGGGAGCTGGCTTGCCTGCGATAGCGGTGTATCAGTGACAGATGTTTCGGCTGACCCACCGCTATCGCAGGCAAGCCAGCTCCCACAGTTTGAACTGTGTTTCGTCAGGTATTAGGGGCGTTTGAATCGCCGGCGCAGGTCTTCGATCTGTGGCCGGCACGCACAGCCTTCCAAATGATCATTGACCATCCCCATTGCCTGCATCAACGCATACATCGTGGTTGGGCCCACATAGGTCCAACCGCGTTTCTTCAAGGCTTTCGACAAACGTACCGAAGCCGGTGATGTGGGATTGCCCGTCCAATACGCCATGTCCACCACCTCAGGGCGCTCGTTTTCACTGGGCTCAAACGTCCACAGCCAGCGTGCCAGCGAACCCGTCTCATCCACCAGTTCACAGGCCCGGCGCGCGTTGTTGATGGTGGACACGATCTTGGCCCGATTGCGCACGATGCCCGGGTCCTGCATCAAGCGCTCGATATCTGCCTCGCCGTACTGCGCCACCCTTCTGAAATCAAAGCCCTCAAACGCCACCCGAAACTGCTCACGCTTGCGCAGGATGGTGATCCACGCCAGGCCCGCCTGAAAACCCTCCAGGCAGATCTTCTCGTACAACTGGATATCATCTGCCACCGGCACGCCCCACTCCGTGTCGTGGTAACGCGGGTATTCCGGCGCAGCCGTGCGCCAGGTGCAGTGGGTCTGCCCGGTTTCGTCAGTGGTCAGTCCTGGTGTGTCCATCCATCACCTCATGTGCCGAGCGGCGGATGATAAGCGAAAAAATTTCCACGGCGCCAACCGCTCAAGCATCACCCTCACCGACCAACTGGTCAGACCGGGACCTGTCAACCGCCAAATAATTGCTTGTGATTTCAAAAATACCGGGCGTAGACTGGCCGCGCACTGGACTTACCGGTAAGACCACAACAATTAAGCCCTGGAACCACCAGGGCACCGAATAGAGATCCCTCCCATGCTCAGATGGTGCTCGCGTTCGATTTTCCTGCAAGTCGTGATTGGCCTGATGCTCGGCATCGCCTGCGGCCTGGCCCTTCCCGAATTCTCCTCGCAACTCAAACCCCTGGGTGACGGCTTTATCAAGCTGATCAAGATGCTGATAGGCCTGATCGTGTTCTGCGTGGTGGTCAGTGGCATTTCCGGCGCCGGCGACCTGAAGAAAGTCGGGCGCATCGGCCTCAAGTCGGTGATCTACTTTGAGGTCCTGACCACCGTTGCCCTGGTGATCGGCCTGGTGATGGCCTTCAGCACCGGTATCGGCCAAGGCGCCAATATCCACCTGGAGCAGTTGTCGTCCGCCGGCCTGAATGAACTGGCCGACAAGGGCCAACACATCCGCGGCACCAGCCAGTTCCTGATGGACCTGATCCCCAACTCAGTGATCGGCGCCTTTGCCGACAACAACGTGCTGCAAGTGCTGCTGTTCTCGGTGCTGTTCGGCAGCGCGTTGAACCTGGTGGGCGAAGCCGCCTCGGGTATCTCGCGACTGATCAACGAATTGAGTCATGTGATCTTCCGCATCATGGGCATGATCGTGCGCCTGGCGCCGATCGGCGTGTTTGGCGCGATCGCCTTCACCACCAGCACCTACGGCCTGGATTCCCTGCAACACCTGGGCAGCCTGGTGGGCTTGTTCTACCTGACGTGCTTTGCCTTCGTCGGGCTGATCCTCGGTCTGGTGATGCGCCTGTCGGGCCTGCGCATGCTGCCGCTGCTCAAGTACCTGCGTGAAGAACTGCTGATCGTGATGGGCACCGCGTCCTCCGACGCCGTGCTGCCACAGATCATGCGTAAACTCGAACATCTGGGTATTGGCAGCTCCACCGTGGGCCTGGTGATTCCGACGGGGTACTCGTTCAACCTCGACGGGTTCTCCATCTACCTGACCCTGGCCATCGTGTTTATCGCCAACGCCACCGGCACGCCGCTGTCGATGACGGACCTGCTGACCATCCTGCTGGTATCGCTGATCACCTCCAAAGGCGCCCACGGCATTCCCGGGTCGGCGCTGGTGATCCTCGCGGCGACGCTCACGGCGATTCCGGCGATCCCAGTGGTGGGCCTGGTGCTGGTGTTGGCGGTGGATTGGTTCATGGGCATCGGTCGCGCATTGACTAACCTGATCGGCAACTGCGTCGCCACGGTGGCCATCGCCCGCTGGGAAAAAGACATCGACCTCCAGCGCGCCAACAAGGTGCTGGACGGCCAGCAAGGGTATACCTTCCAGGCGAAGAAACCGGTATTGCCGGCGCATCAGGAGTTCTGACCGATTTCATGAGCGACACCGCTCCCACAGTTAAGAGTCGCCATGCTCGCTAATGTATTCGCAACATAAAGGAGAGGTAGACGTGATCAGCACCTCAACCGTCGTCAATTCAGTGGTAGAAAAACTCCGCGCCGCCTTGGCGCGTGGCCAGTGGCGCCGGGGCGAAATGCTCCCCGGTCAGCGCGAACTGGCCGAACAGATGGGCATCAGCCGCCCCAGCCTGCGTGAGGCGGTGATCGTACTGGAAACCCTCGGCCTGGTGCGTTCCATGCCCGGTAAAGGCGTGGTGGTACTGGAAACCAGCGTCAGCGAGCCGCAATCCAGCGACGCCGTGGCCGACGCCAGCCTGGAAGACATCCTGCAATTGCGCTACACCCTCGAACCCTTCATCGTCGGCCTGGTGGCCCAGTCCATCAGCAGCAAGGAAGTCGGCCAACTGCGCCTGACCCTGATGGACATGCGTGAAGCCCTCGACGCCGGCGACGCCGAAGCCGGGATGAACGCCTACATCGGCTTTCACGAAGAACTGTTCGCCCTCACCTCCAACCCGATCTTCCAGAACGTGGTGCAACAGACCAGCAACGCCCTCAAGCAAAGCGCCCAGGTACTGCGCAACTCGCCGGAACACCTGGCCGAACGCCTGCAGGAAAACGACGCCGTGGTGCGCGCCATCCGCAACAAGAACAGCGCCCTGGCCAGTGCCGAGATGCGCCGGCACATCCTTCAGGAAGGCCTGCGCATGGGCATTCGCTTGAACATCCCGGACGACCATCTGGGCAGCTGATTTTTTTGGAGACAGGCCATGACCGCCCACGCCTTGCACTACGAACCGATCCTCCCGACCCTGCGCCTGGTCGCCGGTAAAAAACCTTCGGTGGACGACATCTACCCGCGCCTGTTCGACGCCATCCTGGAACAACGTATCGCCCCGGCCAGTCGCTTTACCGAAGAAGGCCTGGGCGAGATCTTTGGGGTGAGCCGCAGCGTGATCCGCCGCGTATTGGCAAAGCTGTCCCATCAGCAAGTGATCATCCTACGTCCCAACCAGCGTGCCCAGGTGGCTGCGCCGGATGCACAGCAGACCCGCCAAATCCTGGAGGCCCGCCGCCTGACGGAAATGACTGTGGTGCAACTGGCCTTCGCGCAGGCCACATCGACGCAGATCCGGCATTTGCGCGAACTGATCGCGCGGGAGCGTGAGCATATTGAACGGGACCAACGCGGGCCAGCCATCCGCCTCTCCGGCGAATTCCACCTGCAACTGGCAGCGATGGCACGTAACGCGCCCTTGGCGCAATTTCTCAACAGCCTGGTGCCGTTAACGTCCTTGATCATCGCCCAGTACGAAGCGAAGGCGTGCACCTATTGCGCGTGGCAAGAGCATGAAGCGATTGTGGATGCAGTCGAACAACGCGATGTGAAGCGCGCAATAAGCCTGATGACCCAACACCTGGATCACCTGGAGGCCAAATTGCTGAGCCACGATGGCCAGATGGCCCACCCTGGCTGACTGCAATTACAACGCTGATCTACGAAATCACCGACAGCACGGACGGTCATAGAACCGCAGAATTGCATTCATTCCTATAGCCTTGAACGCGGATGAATAGCACTATGCACCCCCTCACTTTTGCACTAGTCACTGGCCTGGTCGTCACACAGTTCAGTGTCGATGTACGGGCCGGCGACGCGTTAACTGCCGGGACTTATATCATCACCCCGGCAGCCCCCGTGTGGTTGCTTGAACAGCCCTACGCGGATGGCCCGATGCTGACCGCCCGCACCTTCGGTGGCAGCGCTTACGGCGACTACCACGTCAAGGCCAGCCTTGAGATCAGCTGTCACCCACAGAACCCGACCGCCAGCCTTGCACTGCAGATCACACCGTCGGCGCTAGACTTTGACGTCACCCCCTTCGAAGGTCCAGACGCGAGCGCCAATGGGCCGTTGCGTATCACTACGGCGACACGCACGAGCATCGAACACTCGGTAAACGGCGTCTGGACCTACGGCGGGGCATTCCAGATCGGTACAGTATTTGCGCTCAATGCGACTGTTCCCCACGACGAACTAGCCTACTGGGCCAGCGATGCCTCGCGCGGCCAGACACTAAAACTCTCAATAGCGCCCGCCAAAGAGGGTGACAAGCCGCTGACCGCAACGTTCTTGTTGCCTGCCAACAACAACGGGTTGAAAAGAGTCATTCAGCCCTGCCTCGGTAACGCCAGTTTCTGAGCAAAAAAAAGCCCCGTATCTCAAGATACGGGGCTTTTTTTGTCTTACAGCTAAATCAAGCCGGTTGCAGCACCGACTGACCGCTCAACGCCAGGTCCAGCAACTCACGGTTGGCCACCGCGTACATGGCGTAGTCCGTACCCACAGCGGCACGGATTTCCACCATCATCGCCACCCAACGCTGCGCCATGTCCTTGTGCTGCTCAAGCCACAGGGCCACGCGGGCTTCCATGTCTTGTGGCGCGTCGGCCATTTGCAGCACGGAGATGGTGATTGCGCGTTGCTGCCAGTCCACGTCATCGCGGAAGGCTTCACGGGCCTGGGCCTGCCAGTTGTTGGCCACCGGCAGATCGCTGATCTGCTGCAGGTACCACGGCAAGTCCAAGGCGCTGCCGACGGCGAAGTAGGCCTTGGCCACTTCGGCGGCGTCATGCCCGGTCACGTCAGCGGCTTCGATGATCGGCAGCAAGGTGTACAGGTGCGTCGTGCCTGCAACCATGCGCGCCAACAACTCCGGCACACCGGCTTCGGTGTATTTGCCGTAGCGGTTCTGCCAGCCTTCGCGGGTCGGGCCTTCCAGCAGTTCGTCGAGCTTGAGGCCCAGCGCTGCCAGGTGCGGACCGAAGTGCGCGGTGTCACGACCAGCGTCTTGCTCGTTGCGACGGCTGCGCAGGAACCAGCGTGTAGCACGGCGGCCCAGGCGCATCAGCTCATCCATCAGCTCCAGTTGCACGTCAGCGGAAACCTGGTGGTCCAGGGCTTCAATCTGACGGAACCAGTGCGGGAGGTGGAAGATGTCACGCACGATCACATAAGCGCCCGCCACGTTCGCCGGGCTCATGCCGGTCGACTCTTTGAGTCGCTGAACGAAGGTGATACCCATGTGGTTGACCAGGTCGTTGGCGATCTGGGTGCTGACGATCTCACGCTTCAGGCGGTGGCGACGCATGGCCTCGGAGAACTTGGCGACCAGGCTCGGTGGGAACGCGGTCTCCATGTCACGGGTCAGGTAATCGTCATCCGGCACCAGGGACTTGAGCAGCGCTTCCTTGAGGTCGATCTTGCTGTAGGAGATCAGCACCGACAGCTCCGGACGGGTCAGGCCCTTGCCATTCGCGGCGCGCTCGGTGAGCTGCTCCTCGGTCGGCAGGTACTCGATGGCGCGGTCCAGCTTGCCACGGCCTTCCAGGTCGCTCATCAGGCGCTTGTACTCGGCGGCACGCTCGTAGGCACGGCGCGCAGCCAGGGACAGGGCCTGGGTCTGCTTGTAGTTGTTGCCCAACACCAGGTTGCCGACTTCGTCGGTCATGCTCGCCAGCAACTGGTTGCGTTGCTTGTCGGTCATGTCACCGGCCTGCACCACTTCGTTGAGCAGGATCTTGATGTTCACTTCGTGGTCGGAGCAGTCCACGCCACCGGCGTTGTCGATGAAGTCGGTGTTGGAACCACCGCCATTGAGGCCGAACTCCACACGACCCAACTGGGTCATGCCGAGGTTACCGCCCTCGCCCACTACCTTGCAGCGCAGCTCGTTGCCGTTGACGCGCAGCGCGTCGTTGGCCTTGTCGCCCACGTCGGCATGGCTTTCGGTGCTGGCCTTGACGTAGGTACCGATACCGCCGTTCCACAACAGGTCCACCGGTGCCTTGAGCAAGGCGTTCAGCAGTTCGGTCGGGGTCAGTTTGTCGGCCGAGATATCGAAGCGTTCTTTCATCTGTGGCGAGATGGCAATGCTCTTCGCGCTGCGCGAGAAGATGCCGCCGCCTTCGGACATGATGCTGGTGTCGTAGTCGGTCCAGGCAGAACGCGGCAGCTCGAACATGCGCTGACGCTCAACGAAGCTGGTCGCCGGGTTCGGGTTTGGATCGATGAAGATATGCAGGTGGTTGAACGCTGCGACCAGTTGCAGCTTGTCGGACATCAACAAACCGTTACCGAACACGTCACCGGCCATGTCGCCGACGCCCACCACGGTGATGCTGTCTTCCTGCACGTTGATGCCGCGCTCACGGAAGTGACGCTGCACACCGACCCACGCGCCCTTGGCGGTGATGCCCATTTTCTTGTGGTCGTAACCAGCGGAACCGCCGGACGCGAACGCGTCACCCAGCCAGAAGCCGTAGTCGATGGCGATGCCGTTGGCGATGTCGGAGAAGGTCGCAGTGCCCTTGTCCGCTGCGACGACCAGGTACGGGTCATCGTCGTCATGACGCACGACGTTGGCCGGTGGCACCAGGGCGCCGTCCTTCAGGTTGTCGGTGATGTCCAACAGGCCCGAAATGAAGATGCGGTAGCAGGCGATACCTTCGGCCGCGATCTCGTCACGGCTGCCGCCCAGTGGCAGGCGACGCGGCAGGAAGCCGCCCTTCGCACCCACCGGCACGATGACCGAGTTCTTCACTTGCTGGGCTTTTACCAGGCCGAGTACTTCGGTACGGAAGTCTTCTTCACGATCGGACCAACGCAGGCCGCCGCGCGCGACGTTGCCAAAGCGCAGGTGCACGCCTTCAACCCGTGGCGAGTACACGAAGATTTCAAACTTCGGCACTGGCTTGGGCAGTTCAGGGATCGCGTGCGGGTTGAACTTGAAGCTGAAGTACGACTTGTTCTGGCCGTTCGCGTCAGTCTGGTAGAAGTTGGTGCGCAGGGTGGCCTTGATCAGGTCCAGGTAGCGACGCAGGATGCGGTCTTCGTTGAGCACCTGAACATCGTCCAGGGCGGTGAGGATCGCTTGCTCCAAACGTTGCTGCTTGTCTTCCAGGTCATCGCTGGTGAGCTTGCGCGCCAGGTAGAAACGGGTCTTGAACAACCGGGTCAACTCGCGGGCGATGTCGGTGTGGTTGTTCAGGGTGCTGGCGATGTAACCCAGGTCGAAGCCCAGGCGGATCTGCTTCAGGTAACGGGCGTAGGCACGCAGCAGCGCCACGTCGCGCCATGGCAGGCCGGCGGTGAGTACCAGTCGGTTGAACGCATCGTTTTCGGCGTCGCCATGCACGATGTGCACAAACGCGTCCTGCAGGGTGTCGTTGAGCTGCTGGATGTCCAGGTTCACGCCTTCGGCGGCGATGAACGCGAAGTCATGGATCCAGAACTCACGGCCATTGGCATGGCGCAGACGGTACGGGAATTCACCCAGCACACGCAGGCCGAGGTTTTCCAGGATCGGCAACACGTCGGACAGCGCCAGCGGGGTGTCGGCGTGGTAGAGCTTGCAATGCAGCTCGCGCTGGCCGGAAACCTGGCCCAGCGGCTGGTAGAAGCTCATTACCAACGGGTTGGCTTCGGTCAGGCTGAGCAGGTGCTGCATGTCGACCACGGCCGAATGTGCGGCAAAACGCTCGCGGTAACCGGCCGGGAAACCTTTCGGGAAATCCGCCAGCACGTTGGTGCCGTGGGCCTCGCCGAAGCTTTCCACCACCAGGCTGGAATAGTCGTCCTGCCAACTGCGGCACGCCTGCACCACTTCTTTTTCCAGTTGCAGCGGGTCGATGTCCAGGCGGTTCTTCGGGTCAACCCGCAAAATCAACTGCACACGGGCCAGCACGGACTCGGAGAAGAAGGTCCAGAATTCGCAGTCCGAAGCCTTCAGGCGATCCATCAGCACTTGCTGGATCTTCTGGCGCACTTCGGTGGAATAGATGTCGCGTGGCACGTAGGCCAGGCAGTAGCAGAAACGACCGTAAGGGTCTTTGCGCAGGAATACGCGGATTTTGTTGCGTTCCTGGATCTGCACGATCGACATCACGGTGCTGAACAGTTCGTCGACCGGGGTCTGGAACAGGTCGTCACGTGGCAAGACTTCAACGACTTGCGCCAGCTCCTTGCCCAGGTGCGCCTTGGGCTGGAAGCCGGAGCGGCGTTCGATTTCCGCGACCTTGCGGCGGATGTACGGAATCACCCGCACGCTTTCGCCATACACCGACGAGGTGTACAGGCCCATGAAGCGGTGTTCCTTGATCACTGTGCCGTCGGCGCTGATCTCGCGGATCGACACGTAGTCCGGATACGCCGGGCGGTGCACGCGGCTCGGGTGCGCAGCCTTGGCGAACGACAGCACGGTCGGTTCACGCAGGTAGGCCACGGCATAGTCTTCGATGCGCAGGTCGTCGGCGGTGAGGCCGGCGCGCAGCAGTTTGGTCAGGCCGAGGAACGAATCGGCGTCATATTCGATATGACCGCCGTCGGCCTCGTCACGTACCACGAACTCTTCATAGCCGAGGAAGGTGAAGTGGTTGCCCACCAGCCATTCGAGGAAGTTCTTGATCTCGGCTTTTTCTTCGCCGTCGATGCTGTACTGGCTGGCGTCGATACCGGCCAGCAGGTCTTGGACCTTGGCTTTCATCGGTTCGAAATCGGCCACGGCCACGCGCACTTCACCCAATACCTGCTCAAGCTCTTTGCTCAGCACATTCAGTTCGGCGGCGTTGGCACAGCGGTCGATTTCCAGGTACATCAGCGATTCTTGCAGGATGCCTTCGCCCTGGGTGCCTTTTGGCAGGATCTCCAGCAGCTCGCCCTTGGCGCCACGGCGTACGCTGAGCACGGTGGTCTGCAAGGTGTGGATGCTGTAGCCGCGACGGTTCAGCTCGGTACGGACCGAGTCCACCAGGAATGGCAGGTCATGGTGCAGTACTTCGACCGCGGTGTGGGTCGACTGCCAGCCATGACGTTCGTAGTCGGGGTTGTAGACCCGCACTTGCGGTTGGGTGTGGTCAAAGCGCTCAAGCAGGCGCCACGCAGAAAGAGTGCAACCGGCCAGGTCGGAAAGGCGACGCTGGGTCAGTTCGTCCAGGGAAATGATGCCGAAGAATTGTTCAGCGAACAGCGCCACTTGTGGCAGTGCCTGTTCACTGATGTGCTGCGCCAGTGCCGCTTGCAGTTGATGCTGGAAGTCGGCCTTGCTGGCTGCGGTGAAGAACGCCATCTGTGGTACTCCGCTTGGGCTTGTTATTGATGGAAGCGTCGCGTGTTATCCCCTTGCGGGGAGACCGTCAGCGCTGTTCGCTGGTACTGATATAAGCACACTAGCGAATCAGGGTGACAGGTGGGTGAAGCTGGACAAGACAATGAGGTCACATACAACTTCCATAAGATGCGCACCTTGCCGGGTGACGGTACGACGGGCAGGTCAGGCGCCTGGCTCATGCACATCCGTTGCGCAGCTTAACGAGTGTGGGAAGCCCACTGCTTGCGACGCTGCGACATATTCGGTCATCGGTAAGCAGGCGTGGGGTTGCGACTTGGGCAACCCGCTATTTCCAACCAAAAAACCGCCTATTGAACGGCCTGCGAGTACCAGAAATGACTGATTTTGCCCCTCAGGTCATGCACTGGGTCTGACACAGGATGCAGCACAAAATTCGCCGCAATGGCACAATTGCCCGCATTACGCCTTATCCCAGACAGGATTCCCCATGCTGCAGCTGAAAACCGACGCCCTGATGGTCACCCCGTGCGATGACGAAGAAGACAACATGGCGATGCTGTGCTGTCACGGCAAGAACGGCGAGATGTTCATGCTGACCCGCTACCCGGATGAAGACGAAGTGGAACTGACCTGGGATTACGAACCGTCGACCCTCGACGGGCTGAAAGTCACCCTGGGCGCCACAACCCTGCTGGTTGAGCTGGCCGCAGGCGATGCCGATGCACTGGGCGGCAAGGACCAGTTGGAGATCACCCACGCCACAAGTGCGTCGGACCTGGCCGAAGTCGAGGAAACCCTGCAAAACATCCTCAAAGGCACTGGCACCTACATTCGGGCGTGAAGCCTTCCACACAAAAATGCTACAAGTTTTGCCAAAAATACCCGTTACGCCGTTAGTCGCCAGCCCCTTCGATGCATTAAAGTAAGGCTCCCAAGCCCGGCGTTTTTTCTCGACCACCGGGCTCATCTCTCCAGGAACCGTCATCGATGGAACATCGTGAAGCGCTGCTTGCGCTGCGAACCTTTCTTTCTACGCAGATTCTCGGCCAGGAAAAACTCATCGATCGCCTGTTGATCGCCTTGCTCGCCGACGGCCATATGCTGGTGGAAGGCGCGCCGGGCCTGGCCAAGACCAAGGCCATCAAAGAGTTGGCCGAAGGCATCGAAGCGCAGTTCCATCGCATCCAGTTCACCCCCGACCTGTTGCCCGCCGACATCACCGGCACCGAGATCTATCGCCCGGAAACCGGCAGTTTCGTGTTCCAGCAAGGGCCGATCTTCCACAACCTGGTGCTGGCGGACGAAATCAATCGCGCGCCGGCCAAGGTGCAGTCGGCTTTGCTGGAGGCCATGGCCGAGCGCCAGGTCAGCGTCGGGCGCAGCACGTATGACCTATCGCCGCTGTTCCTGGTGATGGCCACGCAAAACCCCATCGAGCAGGAAGGCACCTACCCGCTGCCCGAAGCCCAGCTCGACCGTTTCCTGATGCATGTGAAAATCGGCTTCCCGGACGCCGCCGTCGAGCGACGCATCCTGCAACAAGCCCGTGGCGAAGCGCTCAACGGCGAAACCAAGCCAGAGCGGCGTGTCAGCCAGCAGGCCATCTTCGCCGCGCGCAAGGAAATCCTCGGCCTGTACATGGCCGACGCCGTGGAGGAATACCTGGTGCAACTGGTAATGGCCACGCGCACGCCGGCCAAGTTCGACCCGGAAATGGCCGAGTGGATCGCCTACGGCGCCAGCCCACGCGGCTCCATCGCCCTTGACCGCTGTGCCCGCGCCCATGCCTGGCTGGCCGGTCGCGACTTCGTCAGCCCGGAAGATATCCAGGCGGTGCTGTTCGATGTGCTGCGTCATCGCATCATCCTGTCGTTCGAGGCCGAAGCCGCTGGCATTGACCAGGACCGTGTGGTGCAGCGCATTCTCGACGTCGTTGCCGTCGCTTGAAACCCATGAACGCCAGCGATGGAATTCGCGTCACGCTCAGCGAGCTGATCGAGATGCGCCATCGCGTGCGCGAAGTGCAGCTGTTTTCCACGCCGAGCCAGCGCAGCCCATTGATCGGCTTGCACCATTCCAAGCTGCGCGGGCGTGGCGTGGACTTCGACCAAGTGCGCGTGTACCAGGCTGGGGATGACGTGCGCACCATCGACTGGCGTGTGACGGCGCGAACGCAGGAACCGCACACCAAGCTGTTCCATGAAGAGCGCGAACGGCCGATCTTTATCATGGTGGAGCAAAGCTGCCGGCTGTTTTTCGGCTCGGGGCAGATGTTCAAATCAGTGCTGGCCGCCCAGGCTGCCAGCCTGATCGGCTGGGCCGCGCTGGGGCATAACGACCGCGTGGGCGGTTTGGTGTTTGGCGACAACGAGCACTACGAAATCAAGCCGCGCCGCAGCAAGCAAAGCCTGCTGCAACTGCTCAACCGTCTGGTGCGCGTCAACCAGAGCCTGAGCACCGAAAGCCGCCCCGAAGCCGACGCCCTCGGCATGGCCCTGCGCCGTGGCCGCGAAGTGTTGCGTCCCGGCAGCCTGGTGATTGTGATCTGCGATGAGCGCGCGCTGACCGAAGGTGCCGAGCAACAGCTCAGCTTGCTGTCGCGGCATTGTGACCTGCTGCTGTTGCCGATCTCGGATCCACTCGACCATGCCCTGCCCGCCGCCGGGCTGCTGCGTTTCGCCGAACGCGGCGCCCAGTTGGAACTGGACACGCTGAATTTCGACCTGCGCCAGGCCTACAAGGCCCAGGCCGAAGCGCGCATTGCGCGCTGGGAGCTGCTCGCGCAGAAACTGCGCGTGCTGTTGATGCCCCTGAGCACCCAAAGCGAAATGGTCGAGCAACTGCGCGAATACCTCAACCCGCAACGTCCGGTTAAAAAACAATGAGCAGCCTTGACCAACTGCAACCGCTGATCGCCCCACCCGCCATCGGCTTCTGGCCGCCCGCGCCGGGTTGGTGGCTGTTGCTGCTGGTGATTCCGTTGCTCGGCTGGGGCCTGTGGTCACTGCGCCGTTTTCTGCCGACCCGCCGCCCCATCGCCCGTGCCGAACAACCGCTGGACCCGCTGCGCATCGCCGCCCTGGCAGAGCTTGCGTTAATGCCCAAGCCTTACGATGGCGCGCCCGCCGGCGCCTGGTTGCAACAGCTCAATGGCCTGCTCAAGCGCCTGTGCCGCAACGACTACCCCTACAGCCAGAGCCACACCCTCAACGGCCGCAAATGGCTGGCATTCCTCGACAACCGCTGCCCCGCTGCTGGCCTCACGCGCTGGATGGTCTTGGTAGAAGGCGCCTACAAACCCGAATGCAAACTCGACGACAAGGCCATCGCCGGCCTGACCCAGGCCGTCGACACCTGGATTCGCAAACATGTTTGAGTTCGCCTGGCCGTGGACCTTTGCCCTGTTGCCCTTGCCGTGGTTGATGCGCCTTGTGCTGCCGGCCGCCGACAGTGGCGAGCCCGCGTTGAAAGTCAGCTACCTCAGCGACCTTGAAGGCCTGGCCCGTCGCCGCGCTCGCGTCAACCTGCCCGGCTGGCGCCAGCAAGCGCCGTTCGTGGTGCTGTGGTTGCTGCTGCTGACCGCTGCAGCTCGGCCGGAATGGCTCGGCGAACCGTTGCCGATTGCCGCGAGTGGCCGTGATCTGCTGGTGGCGGTAGACGTGTCGGGGTCCATGGACTTCCCGGATATGAATTGGCAGGACGAGGACGTGAGTCGCTTGAGCCTGGTCAAGCACCTGCTCGGCGATTTCCTTGAGGGGCGCGAAGGTGATCGCGTCGGCCTGATCCTGTTCGGCAGCCAGGCGTATCTGCAAGCGCCGCTGACCTTTGACCGTCGCACCGTGCGTACCTGGCTGGACGAAGCGCGCATCGGCATTGCCGGCAAGAACACCGCGATTGGCGACGCCATCGGCCTGGCCCTCAAACGCCTGCGCCAGCGCCCGGCGCAGAGCCGCGTGCTGATCCTGGTCACTGACGGCGCCAACAACGCCGGGCAGATCGATCCGCTGACCGCCGCGCGCCTGGCGGCTGAGGAAGGCGTGAAGATCTACCCGATCGGCATCGGTGCCGACCCAGAACAAACCGGTTCCCTGGGCATCCTGGGCGTGAACCCGAGCCTGGACCTGGACGAACCAGCACTCAAGGCCATCGCCGAAGCCACCGGCGGCCAGTACTTCCGTGCCCGCGATGGTGAAGAGTTGCAGGCGATCAAAGAAACCCTCGACCAACTGGAACCGGTCGAACAGCAACCCACCCAAGCGCGCCCGGCCCTGGCGCTGTACAGCGCGCCGCTGGCCCTGGCCTTGGTGCTGAGCATGTTGCTGGTGATTCAGGAGCGCTGGCCGAACAACGCGCTGCAACGGCTGTTCAACAAATTGTCGAGCAAGGGCATTTTCCTGCAACAACACCCTGAGTGGCGCCAGCGCCTCAAGCGCCTGCGTTTGCGGAGGCGTCGATGATCGACCTGTGGCCGCATTGGTTCCGTCCGTGGTGGTTGTTGCTGCTACCGTTGCTTGGCTGGTTGCTGTGGCACCTGTGGCACCGGCAAAAACGCGCCGGGCGCTGGCAAATGATCCTGCCGCCGGCCTTCCACGCCGTGCTGCTCAGTGGTGGCAACGGCCGTGAAAGCAAATCACCGTGGATAGTGCTGGGCATTGCCTGGCTGCTGGCCGTGCTGGCATTGCTTGGCCCGAGCTGGCAGCGTGTGGAGCAGTCCAGCCAGAAGCCTTCCGACCCGCTGGTGGTGTTGCTGGAACTGACCCCGGAAATGCTCGCCACCGACAGCCCGCCCAACCGCCTGGAGCAGGCACGCCGCAAGCTGTACGACCTGTTGCAGGCGCGCACCGATGCGCAAACCGCCATCGTTGTGTATGCCGGCAGCGCCCACACCCTGGTGCCACTCTCGGACGACCTGGCCACCAGCCGCAACCTGCTGGAAGCCCTGCGCCCGTCGATCATGCCCGAGCCCGGCCATCGCGCCGACCTGGCCGTCGAGAAAGCCCTCGGCCTGCTCAAGCAAGGTGGCCTCGGCCAGGGTCGCCTGCTGCTGATTGGTTCGTCGCTGTCCAAACAGGAACGCCAGGGCATTCGTCTGCTGCTACAAAGCGCCCAGGCGCCCACCCTGTCGATCCTTGGCATCGGCAGCCGTGAAGGCACCCCTGTGACCCAGGAAAGCGGTGAGTTCCTCAAGGACGAACAAGGCGCGATCCTGGTACCGCGCCTCGATAGCCCGACACTCAAGGCCTTCGCCAGTGAAATGGGCGGCCGCTACCGCGCTGCGCGACTGGACGACAAGGACCTGCGTCAACTCGGCGTGCTCGACCCGCCACAAACCCTGCGCAACGACGGCCAACTGCTGCACCTCGACACCTGGGCCGACCAGGGTTACTGGCTGCTCCTGCCCTTGTTGCTACTCGCTGCCTGCGCCGGGCGGCGTGGCTGGCTGTTCTGCCTGCCGCTGCTGCTGTTGAGCGCGCCGCAGCCCAGCTACGCGTTCGGCTTGCAGGACTTGTGGCTGCGCCCCGACCAGCAAGGCCAGTACCTGCTGAAGAAAAAACGCCCCGCCGAAGCTGCCGAACACTTCGAAGACCCGCAGTGGAAAGGTGTGGCGCTTTACGAAGCAGGCAACTATGCCGAGGCGATCAAGCTCTTTGCCGAAGGCAATGACGCCTACTCCCACTACAATCGGGGTAACGCCCTGGCCAAGTCCGGCGAACTGGAAGCCGCCATCGACGCCTACGAACAGGCCCTCGAAGCCCAGCCCGACCTGCAACCAGCGCTGAAAAACAAGGCGTTGGTGGAAGCCCTGATGCAGGAACAGGCCGAACCGGAACCCACCGAGCCTGCAAAAAACGAGGATGACGAAACCACCCAACCCGGCCAAACTGCGCAACCGGGCGCCAGTGGGCAAAACGCCACAGGTGGCGAGCCGTCCTCCCAAGGGCAAGGCGAAGCCGGGACTGACGACACCCAACCCGGCAACACGCCGCACACCACGGGTAACGAAGTGCCGGGCAGCGAACTGGGTGACGAACAGACCACCACCCCGCCGCTGCGCCCCAATGATGCCAGCCTCGACGGTGAGCACCGCCAGGCCCTGGAGCAATGGCTGCAGGAGATCCCGGACAACCCCGGCGAGCTGCTGCGCCGCAAATTCTGGTACGAACAGCAACAACATCAGGACAAGACTCGATGAGCCGCCGCACCACCCTACTGCTCCTGCTCGCCCTCTCGGCAGGCCACGCCCAGGCGGCGAACCTGACCGCCAGCGTCGACCGCAGCCGCGTCAATTCCGGGGAAACGGTGGAACTGACGGTGGAATCCAGTGATGTCACGCAGTTCGGCAAGCCCGACCTGTCGCCGCTGGATGCGCAGTTCGAAGTCAGCGGCACGCGCCAGATCAACCAACTCACCACCCTTGGCGGCGATAACCACGCCACCACGCGCTGGATCATCACCCTGTTGCCCAAGGAAAACGGCACAGTGGTCATCCCGCCCCTGCAAGTGGGCGAGTACAAGACCCAGCCGATCAGCCTGCAAGTGGTCGAAACCGCCAGCCAGAACACCGCCGCCGAGCTCGCGCCGGTGTTTGTCGAAGCTAACCTCGACCAGACCAGCGTCTACGTCCAGGCCCAGGCGCTGTTGACCGTGCGCGTCTACCACTCGGTGTCGCTGTATGACGACAGTAGCCTCACGCCCTTGCAGATTGCCGATGCGCGCGTGGAGCAGTTGGGCGAGTCGCGCACCTACGAAAAGGTCATCAACAGCATCCGCCACGGCGTGATCGAAACCCGCTACGCGATTTATCCGCAACACAGCGGCACGCTGGTGATCCCGGCGCAGACCTTCAGCGCGACACTGGTGGAGTCGCGCCCGCCCCAGGAAAATACCCTGCAAGGCACCAAGCCCGGCAAACTGATCCACGTCAGTTCCGCAGAGTTGCCGCTGGTGGTCAAGCCCAAGCCTGCGCTGTACCCCGCCGATACGCCATGGCTACCGGCACGCAGCCTGACCCTGAGTGAAAACTGGAACCCGGAGCCTGAGCATGTGCAGGTCGGCGACTCCCTGACCCGCAGCCTCACGGTCAAGGCCGAGGGCCTGTCCAGCGCGCAACTGCCGGCCCTGCCCAGCACCGACATCAACGGCCTGCGCCGCTACCCGGACCAACCGGTGCTGGGCAACCAGACCAAAGACCGTGGCCTGATCGGCAGCCGCGAAGACCGCGAAGCCCTGGTGCCCACCCGCGCCGGCAGCCTGGAACTGCCCGCCGTGGAGGTGGTGTGGTGGAACACCCACGAAGATCATCTGGAGCGCACCAGCCTGCCAGCGCGCACCTTACAGGTTGCGATCAACCCGAGCCTGGCCGTGGACACACCCGCCACGCCGACCGTGATCACCGCGCCGGACGATGAACGCCTGTGGTTGTGGCAACTGAGCACGTTGATCCTCGCCTGCACCACCCTGCTGGGCTTTGGCTTGTGGTGGCGTGCCCGTCGGCAACCGGCCGTGTTGCGCGCCGCGCAAACCGGCCCGAGCCCGCGCACCCTGCTCGACGATCTCAAGCGCGCCACCCAGGCCAACGACCCGCAAGCTACACGCCAGGCCCTCGACGCCTGGGCGCGGCAACAGCCGGAAACGCTGGCCGATATGGCCGCGCGGTTTGTGCCGTTGTCGGATGCGTTGGATGGATTGAATGGCGCGCTGTACAGCGAGAGTGGGCATTTCTGGCTGGGTGAGGACCTGTGGCGTGCGGTGAAGGCGATTCCGATGGCTGAGCGTGAGGTGGATCCAGCGGCGGATACCACCAGTTTGCCGCCGCTTTACCCCAAATAACCCACTTTGCTGTGGTGAGCTAGCTTGTTGTGGTGAATGGGCTTTCTGTGGCGAGCGGGCTTGGCCCGCGTTGGGGCGCGAAGCGGCCCTAATCCAGACGACTCAATCATTCAGCCAGACCTCGTTGGCAGGTTTTGGGGCTGCTGCGCAGCCCAACGCGGGGCAAGCCCGCTCGCCACAGAAAGCCCGCTCACCACGAGAGGCCTGCTCACCACAGTCAGGTTGCTCGGCAAACCCTGTGTCATGCATTGTTAAAGGCCAGCAATCCATATCGCTTTAATTTGCAGGAAGTTTCCTAGACAATCCCACGGCCTTGCGCCTGCTCATTCCACTGGCTAGCCTTCGCTCCGTCGCTGCATATCAGCGATCAGGGGTGAGATCCTGTGAACAGGAAGCCAAGCGCCACAACCGCGAGCAACATGCTTTATGGCGGCTGTGTGCGGGCGGACTTCGGTCCGACCGGTTGCTCCTGCCCGGTAATCTCACCCCGCACATAGCTGCCACCTTTTGTCGAGTGAGATCGCCAAAAGAATGGCTCCCAACTTTGTCAGGAGATCCATTCATGAACAAAATCGTCCCCGACCCACCGCCCACCTTCACCGTCCACCACGACCTCAGCTTCGAAGACGCCCTCACCCAGATCTGCGACCTGCTGCGCTGCGCCGCCGCGACCGCTGCTGGCACCACCCAGGCGTTGAGCAGTGATCAGCGCTACATGGCTGGTGCCACCGAGCACTTGATCAACAGTGCCAAAACCCTGGCCGACCGCGCACTGGAATGCCTGAAACTCCCCTGATTCCGGCCAATGTCTGCGCGCATTAGCGCGCAGACATTGACGAGATCATATTTTACAGGCGGAAAATCATCACCCGCTTGCGGTCTCGCACGTACCGCGTCGGCTCCGGATGAACCCAGGGTGATGGTTCTGTATCCCCATGAGGATCACGACATTCAACGCCACCTTCCCCTGCCACCCTCTCGGCGGGCCGTTGGGGTACTTCGCTCTGAGTGACTGATGAGGGAAGCGCGTACAGCAGCGCCGCAGGCAGCCCTATCACATTGAACAGCAAGCCGCCGCCGAACGCATGCCCACTCACCCAACCGCTCAAGATCACTACCATCAGAATTCTCACGATTTCGACACTCTCCCGTAAGGCCGATCCTAAAGCCGCCCACGCGCCATCCGAGCATCGATGGCATCGCCCGCGAATCGGTTTTGCATGAAGACACATTTGCCTGGACGAGTCAGGACGACTCGACGCTGATCAGTACCCTGGCCTGTCGCTATTCTGGGCTGTCGCCCCCTGGCAGGTAGTCCAGAATATCGCCGGGCAGGCAATCGAGGACTTCACAGATGATCTCCAGGGTTGAAAAGCGGATGGCCTTGGCCTTCCCGGTTTTCAGGATGGACAGGTTTGCCTGGGTAATTCCGGTTTTTTCGGACAGCTCCCCGAGGCGCATTTTCCGCTTGGCAAGCATGACATCCAGATTGACAACAATCGGCATTGGGCACTCCTTAAATAACCGCCTCCAACTCCTGCTCAGCCGTGGCAAGCCGTTGGGCTGCCATGCTGCCGATAGCGAGGGCGATGCCCGTTGAAAACAGCGGGAAATTGATCTCAATGTTCCATAGATAAACGCCGCTGCTGGCGCCGGCTATCCAACCGTTGAGAATGTGCGTGAGAAAAGACGCCACTGGCCAAGCCAGGGTCACGATAGCGAAACGCCGCATGCACTGGGCAATGCGCAGGGCCGTGGGGTACATGCGCAAGCTCGCGAGCAGGGCTTTCAAGGCCATGAACAGCGCAATGGTAAAGCTTGTTTCTACGACAAGGGTGATTAATGCACCTGACAAACCTTCGGACGCCGCGATGGTAATGGTCAGGCCGTTGTTGGTTTCTTTTGACGGTGCCCCTTCGTACACCAATGGCACTTCATACGAACTGCCGAACAGGTTGATTGCCTGGCCGTCAATCGCGGTCAGGAAAAATGCCGCAGAACCGATAATTGCCGCCGCCGCAGACAACAACACGCACGCACCTTCGAGCCCTTTGAGCAATTTCTGTGACAGCGTAAAGCCCGACACCGGCCGGTTGTAATGAACTGGATTCAACATGACGCATCCCCGTTTGAGTGGTGGGGCCATCCTAGCGATAATTTCTCGCTTTTCAATTCATATTTATCGTTTATCGATAAATATTAAAAAATTCACAATTGGCCCTCGAGGCATTGAACAGTGTCTGTTTGCACGGGCATTTACAGGTAAACTCCCTTCCTTTTCACCGCCCCTTTCTGTTCACGGCGGCCATTCACTTTTTTTGCTTTCACGGAGTTCACCTTGCGTCTGTTTCACACCTCCGACTGGCACCTGGGCCAAAACCTCCACGGCCAGGAACGCGACTTCGAACACGCCTGCTTTCTTGAGTGGCTGCTGGGCCAACTGAACACCCATCTGCCGGATGTACTGCTCATCGCCGGGGATATCTTCGACACGGTCAACCCGCCGCTCAAGGCCCAGGAGCGTCTGTACGATTTCATCATCAGCGCCCACGAACAGAACCCCAAGCTGACCATCGTGATGATCGCCGGCAACCACGATTCCGGCTCGCGTATCGAACTGCCCGCGCCACTGATGCGCCGCCTGCGCACTCATGCGCTCGGCCGCGTGTTGTGGCTGGATGACGGCCAACTCGACGCCGAACGCCTACTAATCCCCCTGCCGGACGCCAAAGGCAAGATCGCCGCCTGGTGCCTGGCGCTGCCGTTCTTGCGCCCGGCGGAAGTCACGGGCGCGCATTTGGGCGATGACTACCTGCGCGGCATCGGCCAGGTGCATGAATGGCTGATCGCCGCCGCTAACGCCAAGCGCAAAAAAGGCCAGGCGCTGATCGCCATCAGCCACGCGCACATGGCCGGTGGTTCGGTGTCGGAAGACTCCGAGCGCAGCCTGATCATCGGCAATGCCGAGGCGCTGCCGGCCAGTCTGTTTGATCGAAGTGTCGCTTACGTCGCCCTCGGTCATTTGCACAAGCCGCAGAAGGTCAATGGTGAGGAACGCATTCGCTATAGCGGTTCGCCGATTCCACTGTCGTTTTCCGAAATCGGCTACAAGCATCAGATCCTCGACGTGACGTTCCAAGGCCAATGCCTGGTGAACGTCGAACCGATCCTGATTCCGCGCTCGGTCGACCTGCAACGCCTGGAAGCCGCGCCGCTGGCCGATATCCTCAAGGCCCTGACTGAGTTGCCCGACGTCGACCTGCTGGCCGAAACCCAGCGCCACCCTTGGCTGGAAGTGCGAGTGCGCCTCGACGAACCACAACCCGACCTGCGCCAGCAGATCGAAAGCGCCCTGCAAGGCAAGGCCGTGCGTCTGGTGCGTATTGCTGCCGAATACGCGGGTAAAGGCAACCGTGAGGACGAAGGCGACGACCGCCTGATCGAACTCGACCAGCTCACGCCCCAGGAACTGTTCAGCCGCGCCTGGCAGGACAGTTATGGCAGCGAAGTGGATGAACAGACCTTGAAGGACTTCGCCGTGCTGCTCCAGGAAGTGCAACAGGAGGAGGAACAGCCATGAAGATCCTCGCCATCCGCCTGAAAAACCTGGCTTCACTGGCCGGCCCGTTTGAAATCGACTTTACCGCCGAGCCCCTGGCCAGTGCCGGGTTGTTCGCGATTACCGGACCGACCGGCGCCGGTAAAAGTACCCTGCTCGATGCCTTGTGCCTGGCGTTGTTTGGCGCGGTGCCGCGCCTGGGCGACACCGGCCAGGCGAAGATGCCGGATGCCGACAGCGACATTTCCATCGGCGACCCGCGCACCCTGCTGCGGCGTGGCACCGGCGGCGGTTATGCCGAAGTGGATTTCGTCGGCGTGAGTGGCCGTCGCTATCGCGCGCGCTGGGAAGCCAATCGCGCCCGCGACAAGGCCAGCGGCAAGTTGCAGAACAGCCGCCAGAGCCTGATCGACCTAGACAGCGACCAACTGCTGGCCAGCCAGAAAACCGAATACAAAACCCAGCTGGAACTGGCCCTGGGCCTGAACTTCGAACAGTTCACCCGCGCCGTATTGCTCGCGCAAAGTGAGTTCAGCGCCTTCCTCAAGGCCAACGACAACGAGCGCAGCGAACTGCTGGAAAAGCTCACCGATACGGCCCTGTACACCCAACTCGGTCGGCGCGCGTTCGACAAGGCCAAAGAGGCCCGGGATGCGCACAAGCAGTTGCAGGACCAGGCCACCGGCGTGGTGCCCCTGGCGCCCGAGGCTCGTGTGGAGCTGGATCAGCAGTTCGATGCGGCACAACAGCAACTCAAGACCCAGCAAGCCCAACTCAAGCAACTTGAGCTTCAGCACACCTGGCTCAAGGAACTGCGCGAATGGCAGGAACGCCAACTCGCTGCCACCGAACAACTGCAGCGTGCACAAACCGAATGGGATAACCAGCGCCAGCAACGTGAAGACCTGAGCCGCCTGGACCAATTGGCGCCTCAGCGTCACCAGTTTGCGCGCCAGGCCGAACTCGGCAGCGTGCTTACCCCGTTGGCCGTGCAGATTCACTCGCATATCCAACAGCAAGGCGAACTGCATACCCGCCAGGAGCAGGCCCAGCATCAACAAGCCAGCGCGCAAACTGCGTTGGCTGAGGCCCTGAAAAACCAAACGGATGCCGTGCCATTGCTGCGACAGGCGTTTGAAGAGCAAAGCACCCTCGCCCACTTGACCAAAGAGCTGACCAAGCGCACCGAGGACCAACAGCAGCACCAAAGCGCCTGCACCGAAGGTCAGGCCCAACTCACCGGGCTGCTGGAAAAACAGCGCCATGTCGCTGAACGCCTGCAACGCCTGGCGACCGAGCTTGAGCACAGCGCCGTCCTCGCGCCACTGAGTGATGCCTGGACCGCCTACCGCGACCGCTTGCAACAGCTGACGCAGATCGGCAATCGCCTGAATAAAGGCCAGGCCGAACTGCCGCAATTGGAGCAACGTGCGACCAGCGCCGCCGAGCAGTTCACTCAGCAACGCGAAGCCCTGGACCTGCTGTATCAGGAGGCAGGTGCCGAACCTCATGCAGTGGCCGAGCAGATCCAATTGCTGGCGAGCCTGCTGCAAGACAATCGCAAACAGCAACGCGCCTTCGAAGACCTGACGCGCCTGTGGGACAACCAGCAGCAGCTGGACCAACACGCCGCCAGCCTGACGCAAAAGCTCAGCGATGCCCAACAGCAACGCGAGCAGTTGAACCAGACTGGCCTGCAAACCAAGGCCGAGCTGACCGTTGCCGAACAGACGCTGAATGTGACCAAGCAACTGTTGGAACGCCAGCGCCTGGCCCGCAGCGCCAGCGTCGAGGAGTTGCGCGAGCAGTTGCAGGACGACCAACCCTGCCCGGTGTGCGGCAGCCACGAACACCCGTACCACCAACCCGAAGCGTTGCTGCAAAGCCTGGGTCGTCATGACGAAAACGAAGAAGCCACCGCTCAGAAAGCTGTGGACAGCCTCAAGGAAAAACTCACCGAGTTGCGTGGTGAAGTGGGCGGCTTGATCGCCCAGCAAAAGGAATACCTGCAACAGCAGGAAAAGCTGACCACACAACAGCAGGCGCTCAAGCCAACCCTGGATGCGCACCCGCTGGCCGCGTCGTTGCTCAACCAGGACACCGCCCAACGCAGCGCCTGGCTTGAACAGCAACTAGGCCAACTCAGCCAAAGCATCGCTCAGGACGAACAACGCCAAGGCGCCCTGCTCAACCTGCAACAAAACGCCGGTCGCCTGCAGCAACAACTGCAAGCCGCCCAGGAAGCCAGCCAGCAGACCCGTCAATTGCTGGTCGATCAGCAACGCGAGCTGACCAGCGACCGCGAACGCCTCGACCAGGAACTGAGCGCCTTCGCCAACCTGCTGCCCGCAGAAACCCTGGAGGGTCTGCGCGCCGAACCGGCTGCTACCTTCATGCAGCTGGACCAGCAAGTCAGCCAGCGCCTGGAGCAGCTGGGCCATCAACGCGATGAGCTGGCCGAGCAACAAGAACGCCAACAGGCGATCGAGAAGGAACAGACCCACCAGCAACATCGCCAGCATCAGCTTGATGCGCTGATTCAGCAGGTCACCGAGCTGACTGCCCAGCAACAGGCGGCCCAGGAAAAACTCAGCGCGCTGCTCGGTGAGCACACCAGCGCCGAACACTGGCAGCAACAGTTGGAACAGGCCGTGACCCAGTCACGCCAAAGCGAAACCGACGCCAACAAACAGTTGCAAGAGATCCACAACGCCCTGATCCAACTGGCCGCCGACCTCAAGGCCCAGCAGGAACGGGAACACGCGTTGCAGGCCGAACAACAGGCCCTTGTCACGCGTATCAGCGAATGGCGCGCCTTGCACCCGGAACTCGATGACGCTGGCCTCAACCGCTTGCTGGCCTACGATGACGCCCAGGTCAGCCAATTGCGCCAGCAGTTACAGCTCAGCGAAAAAGCCGTCGAACAGGCCAAGGTACTGCTGCAAGAACGCGAACAGCGCCTGGCCGACCATCAGGCCCTGCACAATGGCAACCTCGCAGCCGAGGAGCTGGACAGCACCTTGGCCACGCTCAACCAGCAACTGGCCGAGAGTGAGAAACACTGTGCCGAATTGCGCGCGCGCCAGTCCGAAGACCAGCGTCGCCAGGACGCCAACCAGGCCTTCGCCGAGCAGATCGCCAAGGCCTATGACGAGTGGCAACGCTGGGCACGCCTGAACGCGCTGATCGGCTCGGCCACTGGCGACACCTTCCGCAAGATCGCCCAGGCCTACAACCTCGACCTGTTGGTGCACCACGCCAACGTGCAACTGCGCCAACTGGTACGACGCTACCGCCTCAAGCGCGGCGGCAGCATGCTCGGCCTGTTGGTGATGGACACGGAAATGGGCGACGAGCTGCGCTCGGTGCATTCATTGTCCGGCGGCGAAACCTTCCTGGTCTCACTGGCGCTGGCCCTGGGCCTGGCGTCAATGGCCTCCAGTACATTGAAAATCGAATCACTGTTTATCGATGAGGGCTTCGGCAGCCTCGACCCGGAATCCCTGCAACTGGCCATGGACGCGCTGGATGGCTTGCAGGCTCAGGGGCGTAAGGTTGCGGTGATCTCCCACGTGCAGGAAATGCACGAACGCATTCCGGTGCAGATCCAGGTCAAGCGTCAGGGCAATGGCTTGAGCACCTTGGAGGTCAAGTGAGCGAGGCGCTGCTGTATTCGTTCCGGCGCTGCCCCTACGCGATGCGGGCGCGTCTGGCCCTGCGCTACAGCGGCGTGCCAGTGCGCATCATTGAAGTCAGCCTGAAGGCCAAGCCGGCCGAAATGCTGGCGCTGTCGCCCAAGGGCACAGTGCCAGTACTGAACGTTGACGGGCAGGTGATTGAAGAAAGCCTGGAGATCATGCAGTGGGCTTTGGCGCAGAACGACCCGGATAACTGGTTGCTGCACGGCGACCCGGCGGTATTCGCGTTGATCGCCGAGAACGACCAGGACTTCAAGTATCACTTGAATCGATACAAGTACGCCGAACGCTACCCGGAACAGCCGATGGAGCATTATCGCGCCGAAGGCGAGGTGTTCTTGCAAAAGCTGGAAGCGTTGTTGGCAGAGCGCGACTACCTGTTGGCTAACCACCTGACCCTGGCGGATGCTGCACTGGCGCCGTTTGTGCGCCAGTATGCCCATGTGGATCGAGTGTGGTTTGCCGGTACATCGTATAAACGGTTGCAGGCTTGGCTTGAGCGCTTTCTGGATTCAGGGTTGTTCATCGCGGTGATGGCAAAACCCTGAATACCGCGCCAGCGGGCTCACTGCTGAGTCTTGTGATCCAGAGCAGCATAGAAGTTGGCGCTTTGTTGCAGGTATTTCTGGGTGTAGGCGCTGGTGCTGGATTTTTTGCCGGAGACTTCCACGCTGGCCGCGGCTGGCAGGGCAACAGTGGCGGAAACAGCGGAAGCGGCGATGATGGAGAAGAGATTCAGATTCATGTCGGTAACCCTTGTGTTCGTTTGGTTGAGTGGCCGGGGAAGGCCTTGGAACCAAACTTACGCCCGAGGGCTAAGCCTTAGAAATGCTTTGAAACAGTAGCCGCTATTAATGGAATTAATAGAAAGGCTCAGGCCCCGCATAACGGGGCCTGTGGCTTATTGACGCACCAGGAACTTCAGGTCGCTGGGTGCATCGATCGGCAATTTCTGCACGGTTTTACCCAGCAGGCCGGTTTTGGGGTCGCGTTCGACCACCACGATTTCATTGCTTTTCTGGTTGGCGATCAGCAAGAACTTGCCGCTAGGGTCCAGGCTGAACTCACGTGGGTGGTCGCCTTCCACGGAACGGCGTTGCAGTTCCTTGAGATGTGCGGTGGCCGGATCGATGCTGAACACCAGCAGTTGATTGGCCGTGCCACGGTTGCTCAGGTACAGGAATTTGCCATCGCTGGAGGCATGCAGCGCCGCACCGGCCTTGTCGGCCACCGGTTGCCCGGCGGCGAAGTCCACCAACTGCGTCTGGGTCAGTTGGCCGTCCTTGTAGTCGAACACCGCCACCTGCGCGCTCATCTCGGTGGTCAGCCAGGCATGCTTGCCATCCGCACTGAACAGCAGGTGGCGCGGACCGCTGCCGGGCGGCAATTGCACCGAGGCCGGGTTGGCCGGGGTCAACGGCAGCTCATGGTTGGCCTTAGGGTCGTAGTGGTAGGCAAACACCTTGTCCGCGCCCAGGTCCTGCACAAACACGTATTTGCCATCCGGCGACGACACCACCGAATGCACGTGGTTGGACGCCTGGCGCTCAGGGTTGACGCGACTGGCCGGGTGCCCGCTCAGTTGCACCGGCGCCGACAGCTTGCCTGTGGCATCCACCGGCAGCACCGCCAGGCTTCCGCCCGGATCTTCCAGCACCGAATAGTTGGCGACGAACAGGTAGCGTCCATCGGCAGCCACGCTGGAATGGGTCGGCTCATTGCCCAGGCTCTGCACCTGGTTGATCAACGTCAGCTGATGGTTCTTCGGGTCGATGCTGTAGCTGCTCACCCGCCCGACCGGGTCTTTCTGGCCGGGGCCGTTCTCGTTGACCACAAACAGGTGCTTCTGGTCCTTGGAGATCGTCAGCCACGACGGATTGGCCGCCTTGGCCGCCAACACCGGCTGGCCTTGGAACTTGCCAGTGCGGCTGTCGAATTGCAGGCGATAGATGCCTTCGCTGCTGCCGGCGGTGTAGCTGCCCACCAACAGTTCATAGGTGTCGGCCAGCGCGGCTTGCACCGACATGGCACCGACACTGCCCGCCATCAGCAGGGGCCAGAATTTACGCATCATCATCCGCTTCATCCTCGTCGTTATTGTTGTCGCCCTTGATCGCGCTCAGGCAGACCAGACGATGTTCACCGTCTTCGTTGCGCAAGAGCCAGCTTTGCAAGCTGTCATCAAAGGTGGCGGCGTCCAGTTGTTCTGGACTGAACTTCCAACGCTTGAGTTCCCGGCCGTCCATGCTTTCGATCAGCAAGTGCTGGTCAAACGTGAAGTCGAAGGCGTGCAGCCCATTGATGATCAGCATGTCGCTGTCGGTCAGGGCGGTGCTCAGGTTGGGTTGCGAATCGGTCATGATGTGAAGTCACTGCGGGGGAAAAGACACATGATAGGTCAATTCCCCCGCGGTGCCTTGCGGCAATGGTCTAATCGATCAATGCGCGAAGAGTGAGTTGCCCTTCTGCCCCGCCAGTTTCTCCGGTTTGATCAGGAACCGCGCCAGCGCCGGTAGCAGCCACAGTGCGCCGAACATGTTCCACAGCAGCATGAAGGTGAGCATCAGGCCCATGTCGGCCTGGAACTTGATGGCTGAGAAGATCCAGGTGCACACGCCGATTGCCAGGCACAGGCCGGTGAACAGCACGGCTTTACCGGTGGACTTGAGCGTCTGGTAATACGCCTCTTGCAGCGGCAAGCCTGCGCGCAGGAAGCTTTCCAGGCGGCTGTAGATGTAGATGCCGTAGTCCACGCCAATCCCCACGCCCAGCGCCACCACCGGCAAGGTCGCCACCTTGACGCCGATGCCCATGAACGCCATCAACGCGTTGCCCAGCACCGAGGTCAGCACCAGCGGCAGCACGATGCACAGGGTCGCCGCCCAGGAGCGGAAGGTGATCATGCACATGGTCGCCACGCACAGGTACACCAGGATCAGGATGGTCAGCTCGGATTCCTTGATCACCTCGTTGGTGGCCGCCTCGATCCCGGCGTTACCGGCGGCGAGGATGAACTCCAGGCCGTCCTTGTTGTTTTCCTTGGCGAAGTCCTGCACCGCATGCACCGCGCGGTCGAGGGTTTCGGCCTTGTGGTCGTTGAGGAACACCAGCACCGGCGCCAGGGAGCAGTTGTTGTTGTACAGGCCATCGGCACGGGCGATGGAGTTGTTCAGCACATCCGGGTTGCGCGACAGGGTTTCCCATTTCAGGTTGCCCTCGTTCATGCCCTTGATCATTTGCTTGGACACGGTCACCAGCGAGATCGCCGACTGCACGCCCTCGGTGTTCTGCATCTTCCACATCAACTGGTCGATGGGCGCCATGGCTTCATAGCGCGAGCAACCTTCGGCCTTGGTCTTGACCATTACCACCAGCACGTCGGAACTGGTGGAGTAGTTGCTGATGATGAAGTTGTTGTCCTTGTTGTAGCGCGAGTCCGGGCGCAGTTCCGGCGCGCCTTGGTCGAGGTCGCCGATCTTGAGGTTCTGGCTGTACCAGAGACCGCCACCAAAGGCGATCAGGGCCAGGAAGATCGAGACCGGCGCGACTTTCGGGCTGGCAAATTTCGACAGCAGGCGCCAGAACGGGTGTTCGCGGTTCGCGTCTTTCTTGCTCTTGGCGATGGCGCGCTTGCTGATGCCGACGTAGGAAATCGCCACCGGCAGCAGGATCAGGTTGGTGAACACGATGACTGCTACGCCGATAGAGGCGCCGATGGCCAGTTCGCGGATCACGCCGATGTCGATGATCAGCAGCGTGATAAAGCCCACCGCATCGGCGAGGATCGCGATCATTCCCGGCAGGAACAGTTGGCGGAAGGTGCGGCGTGCAGCGGTCAGCGCGTTGTCCGCTTCGCTGGATTGCAGGGCGATACCGTTGATCTTCTGCACGCCGTGGGAAATACCGATGGCAAAGATCAGAAACGGCACCAACATCGAGTAGGGATCCAGCCCAAAGCCGGCGGCATGCATCAGGCCCAATTGCCAGACCACCGCCACCAGAGTGGTGCTCAACACTGCAATGGTGCTGCGCAGGCAGTTGGTGAACCACAGCAGCAGAACCAGGGTAATACCGAACGCCACGCCGAAGAACAACACCACCATGATCAGGCCATCGATCAGGTCACCGACTTTCTTGGCGAAGCCGACGATGTGGATCTGGACGTTGGGGTTCTGCTCCTGGAACTTGGTGCGGATCTTGTCTTCCAGTTCATGGGAGAACTTGCGGTAGTCGAGGGCCAGCAACTTGCCCTGATCCTGCGGGTCCGGGTAGGACTCCAGCAGCGGGATGTCGACGATGCTCGACTTGAAGTCGTTGGCCACCAGGCGCCCGACCTGGCCGGACTTGAGCACGTTGTTGCGCAGTTGATCGAGGCTTTCCGGCGAGCCGTTGTAGCTCTGCGGGATCACTTCACCGCCGGCAAAGCCTTCTTCGGTCACTTCGGTCCAGCGGACGCTGGGGCTCCACAGCGACTTGAGGCCCGAGCGGTCGACACCGGAGATGTAAAACACTTCGTCGTTGATTTGACGCAGGGTCTCCATGTACTCCTTCGTGAAGATGTCACCGTCCTTGGCCTCCACCGAGATGCGCACCGTGTTGCCCAGGTTCGCCAGGTCATTGCGGTGCTCCATCATCTTCTCGATGAAGGGGTGTTTGAGCGGGATCATCTTTTCAAAGCTGGTGGACGGGCGAATCAAGGTCGCCTGCCAGAACAGGAAAATACTCACCAGCAGGCAGATCACGATCACTGCCGGGCGGTTGTTGAAGATCAGGCGCTCAAGAAAGGTCGCTTTATCGTTGTGATGACTGCTCATTCTTTCCCCGCCTTCTTATTGTTTTGTAGGTTCGGCGCCATCGGCTTTAGCGACGCGAACGCCCCCCTGCCCGGCCAGAATCAAGTTGCCATTACCTGCCGCCGTGACGGACGACAGGGAAATCCGGTCCGCACGGTTGAACACACTGAAGGTCACGCCGTCGTCATGGCTGACCACCACGCTGCCGCCGTTGCCGACCACGACAATCGAGCCGTCTTCCAGCAACGTCGCGCCGGACAAACCAAACTCCAGCGCTCCCCGCGCAGCGTTCAGTTCAACTTGCTCCCAGGTGCTGCCAAAATCCGAGGACCGGTACAGGTTGCCGCGCAAGCCATAGGCCAGCAGGGTGTGCGGCTGAGCGGTGCCGATCACGCCAAACAGCGAGCCCTCGTAGGGGCCTTCGAGTTTTTCCCAGGTCTGGCCGTCGTCGCTGGAGCGGAACATGCTGCCCTGCTCGCCAACGATGAACAGGCCGGCGTCCTTGATGTGGGCAATGGCGTTGAGGTGATATTGGTCTTCGTTGTCGAGGCGGTCGCTGACGTCGTCCCAGGTCTTGCCGCCGTCGGTGGTTTCGATCAACGCACCGTAGGCGCCGACGGCCAGGCCGTGGTTGGCATCGTTGAACCACACGTCCAGCAACGGCGCTTCGCGTTTGAGGTCCTGGTACTGCTGGGTCCAGGTGGCGCCGCCGTCGGAACTGGCAAGAATCTGCGCATCGTGGCCCACCGCCCAGCCCTGCTTGTCATCGACGAAAAACACCGCCGTGAGCAACTGTCGAGTGGGGACTTTGGCTTGGGTCCAGGTGTTGCCCTGGTCATCGGAATAGAGGATGTGCCCGCGATCACCGACCGCCACCAGGCGCTTGCCCGCGTGGACCACATCGATCATCAGGCCTTTGGCGGCCTTGGGGGATTCAATCGCAAACGAGGTATCGCTGGCGGCCTGGACGGCTGCCGGTAACACGACAGCGCCAAACAGCGAGAGCGCTGCGGCCAGCATCGCAACCCTGCGTGCGGCGCGTGGGCGGCAAACAACCCAACCCATGACAGGCTCACTCATAGACCTTTCTCCCATTTATTATTGTTATCGCTGCCTTCCGGGGCCTTGAAACCTGCAATCTAGAGCGCCTGGAGGAAGCAGGGGCCATCCTATCGGGCTTTCGAATCGTCTGACAATCGGCGCTACGTTATCTTTTGTTAACTGACGCCCTTTCGTCAGCGCCTGAATATAGCTGCATTCGCGGGGCTGATCGCCGGAGCGTCAATGAATTTTTATTCCATCTATTGAAATGTGGGAATTTTTATTCCATTAATAGTGCTCCTGAAAACAATAATCCAAAGGACCACGGCGATGCGTGAACTCGGAATCGGCTTGATCGGCACAGGCTTCATGGGGCGCGCCCACGCCTTGGCCTTCAATAACGCCCGTGCGGTATTCGAACTGCCGGTACACCTCAAGCTGGCAGCACTGGCCGACGCCGACACCGAGCGCGCCCACCGCTGCGCCAAGGATTGGGGCTTTGCCCAGGCCCATGGCGACTGGCAGGCGTTGATCAATGATCCCAACGTCGACGTAGTGGCCATCACCACGCCCAACCATTTGCATTACCCCATGGCCATGGCGGCCATCGCGGCGGGCAAGGCGGTGTACTGCGAAAAACCCCTGGCCGTGAGCCTGGAACAGGCCGACGCCATGCGCCGCGCCGCCAGTACTGCGGGCGTGGTGACGCGGGTGGGCTACAACTACCAGCACAACCCGATGATCACGCTGGCGCGGCAGATGATTGCCAGCGGCGAATTGGGTGAGATCATCAGCTTCCAAGGCGAGTTCAGCGAAGACTTCATGGCTGATCCGGCCTCGCCATGGTCGTGGCGTTGTGAAGTGGAACACGCGGGCGGCGCCCTGGCGGACCTGGGCAGTCACTTGCTGTCGATGGCGCGTTATCTGGTGGGTGATGTGGCCAGCGTGTGTGCCGACACCCAGACCGTCCACGCCCGGCGACCTGCCGTCAAAGGCAGCACCGACCTTAAATCGATTGCGGTGGATGACCAAGTGCACGCCCTGCTGCGCTTCGCCAATGGCGCACGCGGTACGGTGAGCAGCAGTTGGCTCAAGCACGGGTACAAGAACCACCTGAGTTTCGAAATCAGCGGGACCCAAGGCACCTTGGCATTCGATCAGGAGCGCTTGAATGAATTGCAGGTCTGTCGCGTGGGCCAGGACGGGTTCCAGCGTTTGCTCGCAGGCCCTGCCCTGCCCGGTTATGCGGCGTTCAGCCCGGCGGCGGGCCATCAGTTGGGCTACAACGAACTGAAGACGCTGGAGGTGCAGGAGTTGATCCTGGCGCTGGCCGGTCAAGGTGCGGATGGCACTGACTTTGAGGCAGCGTGGGAAGTGGAGCGGTTGGCGACGGCGATTCGCGTGGCGGCCAAAGAGGAGCGCTGGGTAACCGTGAACTCACTCTAAAATCCACCACAAAACTTTGTGGGAGCTGGCTTGCCTGCGATGACGGTGTAACAGGTACACCGCTATCGCAGGCAAGCCAGCTCCCACATTTGGATCACCTAAACCTTCAAATTAGCGCAGTGCCCGGCGCAGAACTTTACCGACGGTGGTCTTGGGCAACTCAGTAGTACGGAACTCCACGTACTTCGGCACCTTGTACCCCGTCAGGTACTCCCGGCAATGCGCAAGGATCTGCTCCTGGGTCAGGCTCGGGTCCTTGCGCACCACGATGATCTTGACCTTCTCCCCGGTCACGCCATCTTCCACACCAATCGCCGCCACTTCGGCCACACCAGGGTGCAGCGCCACCACGTCCTCGATTTCATTGGGGTACACGTTGAAGCCGGAGACCAGGATCATGTCCTTTTTCCGGTCGACCAGGCGGATAAAGCCGCGCGTGTCCATCACGCCGATATCCCCGGTCGACAACCACCCTTCGGCATCCAGCACCTCGGCAGTGGCCTCCGGACGTTTCCAATAACCTTGCATCACTTGCGGCCCGCGCACCTGCAGTTCGCCCTGCTCGCCAATCTCAGCCAACTCACCGTCTTCGCGGATAAACCGCACCCAGGTCGAGGGCAATGGCACGCCGATGCTGCCGGTGAATTCCATCTCGCGCATGCGCGCAATGTTGATCGGGCTGATGCTCACCACCGGCGAGCATTCGGTGAGGCCGTAGCCTTCGATGATCGGCAGCCCGGTGACTTCCTTCCAGCGCTTGGCCACCGCCGTGTGCGTGGCCATGCCGCCGGCGATCACCATGCGCAGGTCGGAAAAGTCCCGTGCGCAGAACTCCTTGTTCTCGAGCAAGCCGTTAAACAAGGTGTTGACCCCGGCAATCCCGTTGAAGCGCTCCTTGCGCAGGATCATCTGCACGCGCTTCACGTCCCGTGGGTTGGCGATCAGGATGTTGCGCCCGCCCAGGCACATGAACATCAGGCAATTCACCGTCAGGGAAAAGATGTGGTACAGCGGCAACAAGGTGACGTTGGTTTCCTGCTTGTCCTGGTCCAGTTGGTCGCCAACCCAGGCCTTGGCTTGCAGCAGGTTGGCGATGATATTGCGGTGACTGAGCATCACGCCCTTGGCATCGCCGGTGGTGCCGCCGGTGTATTGCAAAAAAGCCAGGTCGTCGAGGTGCATCTCCACCGGGAAATGAGTGAGCGCCCGCCCCTGTTTCAGCACCTGGTTGAAGCGCAGCGAGCCGCGCAGATTGAACGCTGGCACCTGCTTTTGCACGCTACGCAGGATGAAGTTCATCGCCGCGCCTTTGAATGTCCCCAGCAAATCGCCGATGGCCGCGATTACCACACGCTTGACGCTGCTGCCGGTGATGACTTTTTCCAGGGTGTGGGCGAAATTCTCGAAGATCACCACGGTTTCCGCGCCGCTGTCCTTTAGCAGGTGCTTGAGCTCATGGGAGGTGTACAGCGGGTTGACGTTGACCACCACCGCGCCGGCCAGGATCGTACCCAACAGGCAAATCGGATACTGCAAGCAGTTGGGCATCATCAGCGCGACACGATCACCCTTCTTGACGCCCTGCCCCTGCAGCCACGCGGCAAAGGCATAACCTTGCACCTGCCAGTCGGCGTAGGTCATTTCGGTGCCGATGCTGACGTACGCCACCCGCTCGCGGAATTTTTCCAGGTGCTCCAGGAACACCTCGCGCAGCGACGGGTAGTCCTCGATAGCGGCGTCGATATCCGCCGGGACGCCGGGCAGGTAAGCGTTCAACCAGATCCGTTCGGCTTGCTCCAGGCTTACAGCGTTCATGGCAGTCTCCTTGTTGTTGTTTTTGATAGCGCTACTTTTCGACGATGGCGGTAATGCCCAGCCCGCCCGCCGCGCAGATGGAAATCAGGCCGCGCCCGCCGCCGTTCTCATGGATGATCTTGGCCAGTGCCGCCAACTGCCGGCCACCGGTGGCGGCGAAGGGATGGCCGCAGCCGAGCGAGCCGCCGTTGACGTTCATCTTCGCGCGATCGATGGTGCCCAGAGGCGCTTCCAAGCCTAGACGCTCGCGGCAATAATCGGGGTCTTCCCAGGCCTTGAGCGTGCACAACACCTGGGCCGCAAAAGCTTCATGGATCTCGAAGAAGTCGAAATCCTTGAAGCTCAGGCCTTCGCGTTTGAGCATGCGCGGCACTGCATAGGCAGGCGCCATCAGCAGGCCTTCGGTGCCGTCGACAAAATTCACCGCTGCGGTTTCGCCGGTACGCAGGTAGGCCAGCACCGGCCAGCCGTTGGCGGCTGCCCATTCTTCGCTGGCCAGCAACACTACCGAGGCGCCATCGGTCAGGGGGGTGGAGTTGCCGGCTGTAAGGGTGCCGTTCTGGCGGTCGTAGGCTGGAGACAGGCCAGCGAGCTTTTCCAGGCTGGCATCGGCGCGCAGGTTGTTGTCCCTGGCCAGGCCGCGATGGGGGCTGATCAAGTCGTCGAAGAAGCCGCGCTTGTAGGCCGCATCCAGGCGCTGATGGCTGGTGAGGGTCAACTCATCCTGGGCCAGGCGCTTGATCTGCCAGCGCTTGGCCATTTCTTCGCAGTGTTCGCCCATGGACAGGCCAGTGCGCGGCTCGCCGTTGCGCGGCAGCAATGGCTTGAAGAACATCGACGGACGAACCTTGAGCAACGTCTTCAACTTGTCGCCCATGCCCTTGGCACGATTGGCGGCGAGCAAGGTGTGGCGCAGGGATTCATTGATACCGATGGGCGCGTCGGAGGTGGTGTCGGATCCCCCCGCAATGCCCACCTCGATCTGCCCGAGGGCAATCTTGTTCGCCACCAGCAATGCCGCCTCCAGCCCGGTGCCGCAGGCTTGTTGCACGTCGTAGGCCGGCGTATCCGGCGACAAGGTGGTGGACAGCAACGACTCACGGGCCAGGTTGAAATCCCGCGAGTGCTTGATCACCGCCCCGGCGGCAAACTCACCGAGGCGTTGGCCGTGCAGGTTGTAGCGGTCGACCAGCCCTTGCAGCGCGGCGACCAGCAAGTCCTGGTTGCTGTCGTGGGCGTACACCGTGTTGGAGCGAGCAAACGGGATGCGGTTGCCGCCGATGATCGCGACGCGGCGGACCGGGGCCGGGTTGAAGCTGTAGTCACTCATTCCAGGTTCTCTTTCCAGATGAAAAGGCCACGCATATGGGGTTTGTCGCCGGCGAAATTGCGCACTTCGAACTCGCGGCGCGGGGTGGTCACCGGATGACTCCACAGCGCGACCTGGCCGGGCAGGAAGATCGGCAGCTTGAAGTCACAATGGGCCTCGGCCTGGTCCAGGCCGCCGGGCGGTTGCTGGGCGGCGAGCGCACGGCCCAGGGTCCACATGCCATGGGCGATAGCACGGCGAAAGCCGAAGAGCTTGGCGCCGATCAGCGAGGTGTGGATCGGGTTGAAATCCCCCGACACCTTGGCAAAACGCCGGCCCAGGTCGGCGGGCAACACCCAGCGCTGGGTGCGCAGCAAGCCCGCCTCCTGCAAGGGCAACACGTCACCCCACGGTTCGCCAGCCGGGTCCTTGACGTCCCGGCGCAGGTACAGGCTGTCGCTTTCCCACACCAGCGTGTCGGCACCGTAGGCACGGGTGGCGATGCTCAGCGCCTGGCCCTTGGGATGGGCGACCCAACGCTCGCAATACACCTCAATGCGCAACGCCTGGTCTTCGTGCAAGCGTTGGTGCTGACGGATGCGATTGGCTAGGTGCACCATGCCGCTGGCCGGGTACGGGAAGCTGGGGCGCGTCAGCAGCATCAAGTGCAAAGGGAACGCCAGCACATGGGGATAGGACAGCGGCACCCCCTGCTCGCGGCGAAAACCACAGGCACGACCATAGGCGGCGATGTCGGCGGCAGACAACGCCACTGCCGAACGCACCAGGCGTTCCGCGGGCAGCACAGGCGCACCGTCGAGCTTGGGTTTGCGCAGGGCGCGTACGCCATCCAGCAGCAAGCGGCTGCGTGAAGGCGGCGGATCAATGATCTGCGTCACGTAGTCCATGGCTCAGGCTCCCAGCAGGCTTTGGCCGCACACCCGTACGACTTGGCCGTTGACCCCGCCGGACGCCGGATGCGCCAGCCAGGCGATAGTTTCGGCCACGTCGATCGGCTGCCCGCCCTGGGACAGCGAATTCATGCGCCGCCCGGCTTCACGGATCATCAGCGGGATCTTGGCGGTCATCTGGGTTTCGATGAACCCCGGCGCCACCGCATTCACCGTCACTTGCTGCGCCGCCGCACGCGGTGCCAGGCCCTGCACCAGGCCGATCACACCGGCCTTGGAGGTGGCGTAATTGCTTTGTCCGAGGTTGCCGGCGATGCCGGAAATCGACGAGACACAGACAATTCGTCCTCCAGGATTCAGGCCTTGGCTATCCAATAACGCATTGCTGAGCTGTAACGGCGCTTCGAGATTCACCGCCAGTACGCTGCGCCACGCGGCCTCGGTCATTTTGGCGATGGTCTTGTCGCGGGTGATCCCGGCGTTGTGCACCACCACGTCAAAGGCGCCGTATTGGCTGAAATGGGCTTGCAGCAGTGCGGCTGCGTCCGTCGCGGTGATGTCCAGGGGCAGCGCGGAACCGCCGACGCTGTCCGCCGCCTGTTGCAACGCTGCCTGGGCCTGGGGCACATCCACGCACACCACGTGCGCGCCGTCCCGCGCCAACACCTGGGCAATCGCCAGGCCGATGCCACGGGAGGCGCCGGTGACCAGGGCGCGACGGCCGGCGAAGGGTTTGTCCCAATTGACCGTGACTGGGCCGTCCACCGGTTTTTCCAGGCGCACCACCTGCCCCGACACATAGGCCGAACGGCGCGACAGGAAGAAACGCAAGCTGCTGTCCAGCGCGTCTTCGGCACCCGGCGCCACGTAGATCAACTGCACGGTGATCGCCCGGCGCAATTCCTTGGCCAGCGAGCGCACCAAGCCTTCAAGGGCACGCTGGGCAATGGCCTGGGGCAAATCCTGGCAATGCTCCGGCGCAGTGCCGAGCACCACCACGCGGCCATGGTGGCCAAGACGCTTGGCGTTGGCGTGGAAGAACACATACAGCTCGTCCAACTGTTGCAGGTCGGCCACGGCGCTGGCGTCAAACACGGCGCCCTGCACTTTCACCGTAGACGGCGCCTTGAGCGTGGCCGGGGTAGCACTGACAGTGTCCGTTGCCGCGAAGATCCGCTGCACCTCGCCAGCCAGGCGCCCTGCCCCGGCAACGATCACCGGGTTGGCCAAGCCCTGCTGGCCGCTGCGATGACGTTGCAGTGGCAAGGGTTGCGGTAAGCCGATGGCCTGGGCCAGGCGACGGCCCCAGGCGGAATTGACGAAAGAAAGGTAGCTGTCACTCATAGGTACATTCACTCACAACACATTCTGACCGTGTAAACCCGATCCCATGTGGGAGCTGGCTTGCCTGCGATAGCGGTGTGCCAGGTGTACCGCTATCGCAGGCAAGCCAGCTCCTACATTCGAACCGTGTTTCTCCTAATTCACCGAGGCGTTTTCGCTTTGGCTGGTGCGACGTTTCGCCGTCGGCTCCAGCGCTTGCTTGCGCTGCTGCAACGCCTCCAGCAAACCGAAGTCCTGCGGAAAGTCATCCACCTGGATGCCGTGGTCGGCGTATTCCACGTAGCGGCCGAGCAAGGTGTCTTCGTCATCGCTGATCAGGTCCAGCGCCCGCGCCTTGACGCGCCAGGCGGTGAAGGCCGTGGCGGAGATGGGCATCGGTTCGATCAGGCCCTGCTTCACGGCGGACTTGAGCCGGGCGTCGATCAGCTCAACCTGCGGCAGCAGGCGGAAACCCAGTTCGCCGTAGGCCAACTTGTCAATTTCCGGACGTGGGATGTAGGAATTGGCCAACAAGCGGTCGCGGGTTTCGCCCGGTGTCTGCACCACGTCGGCCACTTGGGCCAGCAGACGGTCCGACGGTTTGCGCAGTGGGATCCCAAACGGAAAGGTCAGGCCACGCAGCACCGCTGCGGCAGGTTTCGAGGGGTAGTTATCGAGCACTTCCGCCAGCGCTTCGTGGGCCCGCAGCAACGCGTCCTGGGCCGCCCAGTGCACCAGCGGCAGATCCGCCTGGGGCCGGCCATCGTCTTCAAAACGCTTGAGCACGCAGGACAGGATGTACAACTGCGACAGAATATCGCCCAGGCGCCCGGTGATACTTTCCTTGCGCTTGAGGGCACCGCCCAGCACGCCCATGGAAATGTCCGAAATCAGCGCGAGTACCACTGACAGACGATTGGCCTGGCAGTAGTAGGACGCCAGCGCGGGGTCGGTCTTGGCCGGGGCAGAAATCAACCGGCCTCCTGTCAGGGAATGCACCGCAGCACGGACGGTATTGGCCAGCACAAAGCTCACGTGGCCGAACATGGCGCTGTCGAAGGCTTCCAGCGCTTGACGCTTGTCCGGGTTGCGCGCCGCTTCCATCTCACGGAATACATAGGGATGGCAGCGGATCAGGCCCTGACCAAAGATGATCAGGCAACGCGTCATGATGTTCGCGCCTTCCACCGTAATGGCAATGGGGCTTTGCTGGTAGGCACGGGCCAGGAAGTTGTTGGGGCCCATACAGATGCCCTTGCCGGCAACGATGTCCATGCCGTCATTGACGATGATCCGCGCACGCTCGGTGACGTGGTACTTGGCAATCGCCGAGATCACCGAGGGTTTCTCACCCGCGTCCAGGGACGCCACCGACACCTTGCGCACCGCATCGCAGGCATACAGATGCCCAGCCATGCGCGCCAAAGGTGCCTGCACCCCTTCGAACTTGCCGATGGGCAGGCCGAACTGTTTGCGCATTGCGGCATAGGCGGTGGTGCCGCGCACCGCCACCTTGCCCAGGCCGACGTTGGCCGACGGCAAGGAAATCGCACGGCCGGCGGCCAGGCACTCCATCAACATGCGCCAACCGTTGCCGACTTGCTCGCGGCCGCCAATCACCCACTCCAGCGGGATGAAGACATCCTTACCGGTAGTAGGACCGTTCTGGAATACCGCGTTCAGCGGCCAGTGACGGCGGCCGCTGTTCACGCCCGGATGGGACGTCGGGATCAGCGCGCACGTGATGCCGAGTGAACCGGGAGCGCCGAGCAACCCATCCGGGTCTTCTGCGCGAAACGCCAGGCCAAGCACCGTGGCAATCGGGCCCAGGGTGATGTAGCGCTTGTCCCAGGTCACACGGAAGCCCAGGACTTCCTCGCCTTCATGGGTACCTTTGCAGACGATGCCCAGGTCGGGAATCGCCCCGGCATCAGAACCGGCATACGGGCTGGTCAGCGCAAAACACGGGATGTCTTCACCCCGGGCCAGGCGCGGCAGGTAGTAATTGCGCTGGGCATCGGTGCCGTAATGCAACAGCAACTCGGCCGGCCCGAGGGAATTGGGCACCATCACCGAAATCGCCGCCGCCGAACAACGCGTCGACAGCTTCATCACCACCTGCGAGTGCGCGTAGTGGGAGAAGCCTTTGCCGCCGTATTGCTTGGGAATGATCATGCCGAGGAACCCGGCCTCCTTGGTGTACTGCCAGCCTTCGGGCGACATGTCCTGCCACACCTGGGTGGTTTCCCAGTCGTTGGCGATGTCGCACAGGGTTTCCACTTCGTTATCGAGGAAGGCTTGTTCTTCGGCGCTCAGGCTGGCCGGTGCGGCTTGCAGCAAGCGCTGCCAGTCGGGCTTGCCGCTAAACAACTCGGCGTCCCACCACACGGTGCCGGACTCGATGGCGGCGCGCTCAGTGTCCGACATTGCCGGCATGATCGTACGAAACAAGCCCAAGGCCTTGCTGGTCAGCAAGGTGCGGCGCAGGGGTTTGATCGTCATCAGCAGCGCGGGCGCGACCACCAACACCGCCGCGACAGTGGCGCCGAACCCGGCAACCACGTTGAGCCAGTAACCCGCTACCAGCCAGACCAGGCCTGCACCCAACCAGTGAAGGGCAACGGCCTGTCGATACGCCAGGGCAATCGCAGCTGCGAAACCCACCAATAACCAGATAACCATGGGATACCTCTACTTGATTCAGGGCAAGGCTTGGATGCGGCAGGTCGGAATGACCCGCGACGTAAAACCACCTTACAAACTCGGGAGCACAAATTAAAATATTATTTTAAATTTTTATTTAATTTACAGGCAAAAAAAATAGCCGCTGAACCCGTCAGCCAGATTTCAGTGGGCCGTTGGAATTGGAACGGGTCGCATGGGCGACCCGTCGATGCGGTAAACCCGCGGAGCAACAGAAAGATGCGCTGACTGACTGCTCCACCACCCCATGCATTAGAACTTGTAAGTGGCCGACAGGCTGACAACCTCACCTTTGCTGTCGACTTTGCCATCCAGGCGCGCGGCGCCCAGGCGGTCGACGTTGACGGTTTTGAGCTTCACCTGCTCGACAAATTGCCGTGAGTAGGCACCGTCGATACTCAAGCCGGGGATGGCCTTGATATCGTAGCCAAAGCCAAGAGAAGCGAAGTAACGATCGCCGTCGGGGATACGTGGGTCACGCGTGGAATTGCGAGTGGGGGTCTGGTCATAGGCAACACCGGCGCGCAGGGTGAAGTCGTCGGTAAGCTTATAGTCGCCCCCCAGGGAATACATCATGACGTCCCGGTACTTGTAGGGAATCGATACGATGGTATTGCCATCGGACTTCAGGGTCAGCGCCTTGAATGACGACCATTGGGTCCACAGCATACTGGCGCCGAGGCTGAATCGGTCGTTGAACACATGCACCCAGTCGATGGCGGCGGTGGCCGGAATGTCCAACTGAGTGGATGCGTTCGCGCCGTCCGGAAACAGTTTGAGGCCGGGGTAAGCACGCTCGACCAGCGTCAAGCCATCCCCTCCGGCATCGGTCATCAGCAGCCTGCTGCCTGGATCAGCATAGATGTTGTATTTGCCTTCCATTTTGTTCTTGATCTTGGCGTGGTAGTTGAAACCCAGCGTGTCTTTCTCAGTGGGTTTCCACGCCAGGCCGGCGAACCAGCCCACCGAGGTGTTATCGACCTTGACGCGCATCAGCGACTGCCCTACCCCTGATGGGAACGGGATGCCGAAACCACCCAGCCCCGGCGAGACCGCCGCCGCCGCATACAGGTCGACGTTCTGGCTCACGAACCCTGTGCTGTGCTGAACAATGGCACCTGCACCGATAGAAAACTGGTCATTGACCTTGAACGACAGCGAGCCGGTCAACCCTACGGTTTCAATTTTGGTGTCAACGGCAAAGTCACGGCCTTTCCAATCCTGATCCCAAGTGGACTTCATGCCCTGCGGAACGACCTGACTCAAGCCAAAACTGAAACGGTCGTTGATGGGTATCACCAGGAAGCCGGTGGGTAACCAAGCCGTAAAGCCCGCTTCACCCCCATTGCCTTCACGCGGCGTGGAGGTCACACCGCCGAATTCGTCCATGACCCCGGAGGACGTCGGGTCGCCTTTGTAGTCATAGGCATTTCCCTTGAACTTGATATTGATACGCGCATAGATAACGTTCTGCTGCGCGATGGTTTGGTCAATGAACGCCATGGCGGCCGGGTTGTTGTAGGCTGAAGAAGGGTCATTCTTGAACAGTGAACCACCGCCAAACGCACGGCCCCAGCCTTGCGCGCCAAATGTAGGAGTCGAGTACCCGCCAGCCTGAACGGGCCCGGCTGCGACCATAAACCCGCTCAACAACGCCAGGCCAAGTAACGCCTGGGCCTGTTGTTTCTTATTATTCATGCTCCACTCCTTATTATTTTTATCCACCACAGCCGGAATCACCGCCTTGGCTTGCCTTAACAAGTGCCCTTTGCAGGGCACTTGCGTTTCAACGTGTGATCATCACGTCAAGCGCACGCCTATCAAGGGTTGACAGTGAGCGTTGGGGTTGGCGTCGCGGTCAGCGCAGTGATTTTGCAACTGCCGACGGTTTGTGCCGATGGAACAGTGATGGTGTGAGTGCTGTTGTTGTAGACCACATTGATGGTGGCGGGAGCGCTTGCGCAGTTGCTGACGATCTTGAAGTTCACGCCCGATACAGTGCCTGCAAAGGTGTCAGGCCCGGTGGCGGTGGAGGCGGTCAAGGTCCATGGCAAACCCAGCAACACTGGCACACCGCAAAGTGGGTTGGAGCCGCTCACAGTGGCACCGGTGATCGACGCGTTGGCACCACTCGCAGCCACGCTGCCGGTAAAGACGATGGTGCAAGCCACGGGCGCACCGAACGACGCAGGCGATGTAACCGTGATAGCACCTGCGGGCGTGGTGAAACCCGCGCCAGGAGGAGAAATGGTAGCGGCATTCACCATGGAAGCAGCACCCATGCAAACAGTCAAAGCAGTCAACGACACGAGAGTTTTCAAGCTTTTCATTGTTTTTCCTCACATGTTATGGCGAATTCATTTCGCCAGGGGTAATGGCCATGATCGAGAGGTCACGGTGAAACTGCAGAACTTCCCTTTCCAGCCAAATCTCAATTCAATTACCGAAACAACATCTAACGCTTATTCAACAACTTTGAAGTTCGGCGGCATTTTGATCGACACCGTCTTGATCTTGCAGTCTTCGCCAATCGGGACGTTGGCGGCTTCCAACTTACCCGTGGCGTTATCCCAGGTGCCGTCGGCCGTTGAGGGCCCACACTTGCCGCCCAGACCAAACGCGTGCACATCCACACTGATCTTCGACATAGAACCGCTTTTGGTATCCTTGGCGACCAGGATCCACGGCAAGTTGATGGCTTCCACCCGGCTGCACTTGAGGCCGCCATCGAATTCGACTTTATCGACATTGACCGATGAACCATCAGCCGCCACTTTGCCGGCCACCTTGATAGTGCAGTCGGCACTGATCAACGCGCCTTTGGAAAAACTGATGGGGCCCTGGGCGGTAAACGCACTGCCGGCGGGTTCGATGCGCGCTGCCTGGGCCTGGTGATAGGCGATCAGCCCCAGTGCAGCCAATACGATATGTGTGGTGAATTTGGCAGGTGCTTGCATGGTGTACGTCCTTCCCTTTAATTATTTTTGTTCGGGTCAAACAACTTTCTGGCAACCGATCTGGAAAATCCCGGGCGATAGAGGCCTGCGCGGCACGCAGGCCCCGAGTACGCAAACAACGTGTTACTTGAACTTAAAACGGTTTGGCGCTGTTGCTGTACTTCTCCAGGTACTTCAACCGTTGTGAGGGCTGAAGATTGGTCAGGGTGATATCCCCGGCATAATGGTTCAACACTCGGTGATCCATTCGCCGCCGCCACAAGTACGGCACATACGCCCAGACAATCATGCTCGCGTAACCATAGGGAAGTTGCGGCGACTCATCAAAATGACGCAACGACTGATAACTACGGGTGGGGTTGGCATGGTGATCGGAGTGCCGTTGCAACTGGAACAGAAAGATATTGGTCACAATGCGGTTACTGTTCCATGAATGCCGTGGCGAACAACGCTCGTAACGGCCATTGGGCAACTTCTGACGTTTAAGGCCGTAGTGTTCGACGTAGTTCACAACTTCCAGCAACGAAAACCCGTAGATGCCCTGAATGATCAGGAACGGCACCACCGCCCACCCCAGCCAGGCGATCATCGCGCCCCACAACACTACGCTGTACATCCAGGCGCTGAGCACACCGTTTTGCCAGTGCCAGGCAGGCAGGCCGAGCTTGCGCAGGCGTTCGCGCTCCAGGTTCCACGCCGAGCGGGCGCTGAACCAGACCGAGCGTGGCAGGAAAGCCCAGAAGCTCTCCCCCAGTCGCGAACTGGCTGGATCTTCCGGCGTGGCGACACGTACGTGATGGCCGCGGTTGTGCTCGGTATAAAAGTGCCCGTAGAACGTCGGCGCCAGGGTGACCTTGGCCAGGAACACTTCGAGCGCGTTGGGTTTGTGCCCCAGCTCATGGGCGGTGTTGATCGCGATGCCGGTAGCGGCGCCGGTCGACATGGCCATGCCCAGGTAAGTGAACCAGCTCAACTCGCCATGCAGTTGAATGCGCGCGGTGAGGTAGCTGGCCGCACGGGACAGCCAACTGGACGGTTCCAGGTTCGCGGCAGCCTGTAACAGTCCACCCTGGATGATCCACTCGATACCGCCGGCGGCAAGCCAACCGGTGATCACCACCGACGAGATCACAAACAGCACGCCGGTGTAGACGATCCAGCGGTAGTAGCTTTGGGATTCAAGGTGGCTGACGGCGGATTCGGGCGGGTTGCTCACGTCTTCACCGAGCATGCCATCGATCAGCGGGATCAGGCCGAAGATCACCAGCACGCCGACCCACCAGAGTTGCTGGATACCGGTGGTGATGGCCAGTGCACCAGACAGCAAAGGCGTGGCCAGGGGCATGATGCCCAACCACCACAGGTGACGCTTGCCGTCGGTCCAGGTGCCAGGAGCTGCCAAAGTCTGATTCATGGCAGCCACCGTTGCGGGGCAGAAGACAGCAGGTTCAGGGAGCGTTGAATGCTCCGAGAAATCAACCATGCGATAAAAGACGTTTTTTTCATTTTTATTCGCTCTTAGGCATTTCAAAAATCATTTCAAATTAAACATTGAAATATTTTTTTAAAGAAATAGCGCGGAATCGTTAGGTCGTCAACTACTTTTTCGAGGCCTTTTTTACGTGACCAGGCAGTCTCTTTTTCAGCCGCTTGGTCAGGTCTCTACGGCAAGCGTTTCGGACGGTACAACCCGCAATGAGGGCCACGATTATTTGCTTGCCAGGGCAAACGGCGGATGCAGGATCGCGGCGGTTTGCCCTGGCCGCGCACGCTTGGCCAACTGTTGCACCGCCTCCACCACCCGCGCGGTGGCGGTGATCGGCAACATGTGCCCGCACCCCTCCACCACCTGCAGCTTCAGGCCTGGGACCTTGTCGGCCAGGGCCTGGCCGTGTTTGCGAAAGTCCAGGACCTTGTCTTGCGCGCCGTAGATCAGGCTGATGGGCAACGTCAGTTGTGGGTAACGCTTGACCATGTGCGGCAGGTCGTCGTTGACCAGGGCGATCTCGCTGGATGCGGCATAGAAGTTGTCGGGGCGCATCCCCAGCAGTCCGCCGCCACGGGTGGCGAAATCGTCAGGAGCGCTGTCGGGTACAAACACGCCTTTGACCACCGCACGGCGTGTCAACAGGCCAATGGGCACCGTGAGCGTGTGAGATACCCAGCGCCGCAGCCAAGCCGGCCGTACCGCCAGTGACCAGAACACCAGGGGCAAGGTGGGTTGCGGATGGGTCAGCGGCGCCACTAACACCAACCCCGACACTGCGTGGGGATGGTCAAGGGCCAGCGCCAGGGAAATCGCACCGCCTAGGGAATGCCCCAACACCAGGGGCCTATCCAGGCCCAGGATGTTGATAAAGGCTGCCACTTGCCGCGCCTGGGCCGGCAGGTCCGCAGCGGTGCCTTTATGACGCGTGGAGTAACCCGACCCAGGACGGTCGAGTGTGATCACTCGGAAGTGTTCACGCAATTGCCCGGACAGCGCATACGTCAGGTTGCGACTGCTGCCCATCAGCCCGTGAATCATCACCAGCGGTGGGCCCTTGCCCTCTTCGTAATAATGAAAGCGCTCGCCCTCCACCTCCACAAAGCGCCCGTTGTTCGGAACGGCGGCTTCAATGCGTCGTGTCATCCACCCGCTGAACCCCCATAAAACGGCGCTCGCGCCTATGAAAACAGCCGCAGCGATAACCCATTCAACAGCCATAGCTCGGTCCTCTGCTTCCCTGCTGCTGTCGACCCGACCGGAATTGATCGAGCCTCAGCTATCGCCCAAACCACGGACCTGAACGTCGCGGCTATCCGTCGGACAAGTCGCACATGAGGAACCTGGGACTAGCGTAGGCGATATTTTCAGGTAGATTATTTAAAATCTTTTTTAAAATAAGTAATTCAATTTTTCTTTGCAATGGTGTTCTATCTAAAAGACACAACAAGAAAAGGAGCACACCCGATGCCCATGAAGGAATGCTTATGAATGCCCTGAGCGACTCAATCGACATCGCCATCATCGGCTCCGGCTTTGCCGGCCTGTGCATGGCGATCAAACTCAAGGAAGCCGGGTTCACCGACTTCTTTGTCGCCGAACAGGCCAACACCCTTGGCGGCACCTGGCGTGACAACCACTACCCTGGCTGCGCCTGCGATGTGCAGTCCCATGTGTATTCGTTTTCCTTCGCGCCCAACCCGGACTGGACTCGGCAGTTCGCGCCGCAAGCAGAGATCCGCGCTTACCTGGAGCAATGCGCCACGCGTTTCGAGCTGGCGCCCTACTTGCGGTTCGGCATGGGCCTTGAACGGGCGGTATTCGATGAGCAGCACCAGCGCTGGCAATTGCGCTTCAGCAATGGTCGCCAGGTCAGCGCACGGGTGCTGGTGTCGGGCATGGGCGGTTTGTCGCGCCCGGCGCTACCGGCTATTGCGGGGCTCGACAGTTTCAAGGGCAAGCGCTTCCACTCCCAGCAGTGGGACCACGACTATTCCTTGAAGGGCAAGCGCGTGGCGGTGATCGGCACCGGCGCCAGTGCCATCCAGTTCGTGCCGCAGATTGCGCCGCAGGTCGCTCATCTGGACCTGTTCCAACGCACTCCACCCTGGATCATGCCCAAGCCCGACCGGGAGATCTCGCCTGCCGAACGCTGGCTGTTCAAGCGCCTGCCCTTCACCCAACGGCTGGTGCGTGGCGCCTTTTACTGGGCGCTGGAAGGCCGTGTGGTCGGCTTTGCCCTGCACCCAAGGCTGATGAAAATGGTGCAGAAAATCGCCCTGCGCCACCTGCACAAACAGGTAGCGCGCCCTTCCCTGCGCAAGACCCTGACCCCGGACTACACCATCGGCTGCAAACGCGTGCTGATCTCCAATGACTACTACCCCGCACTGTCGCGCAGCAATGTCGAGGTGGTCACCGACAATGTATTGCGCATCGAAGCCGACGGGGTGATCACCGCCGACGGTATCAAGCACCCGGCCGACTGCCTGATCTTCGGCACCGGCTTCCAGGCCACCGATCCCCTGCCCCGCGACTGCATCATTGGGCGCGGCGGCGTAGACCTGATGGACACCTGGCAAGACGGCGCACATGCCTACAAGGGCACCACAGTACCCGGCTATCCCAACCTGTTCCTGATCGTCGGGCCCAACACCGGCCTGGGGCATAACTCGATGATCCTGATGATCGAAGCCCAGGTGACCTACATCCTCGACGCGCTTGAGCAAATGCAGCGGCATCGCATCGCCAGCGTAGACGTCAAACCCAACGTGGAGGGCGCCTACAACCAACAACTGCAAGCCAAGCTCAAGCGCACCATCTGGAACACCGGCGGATGCCAAAGCTGGTACCTGGACCCACGCACGGGCAAGAACACCACGTTGTGGCCGGGCTCGACCTGGCGCTTCAAACGCGTCACCCGCCAGTTTGCGCTCAAGGACTATGTGACCCGTCTGATGCCGGTCAATGCGCCCAACCATCCTGTACCTACGCCCCATTCCACTGCCGAAGGGAGCTTGTCATGAAGTCATTCAACGGCCGCGTGGCGGCCATTACCGGCGCCGCCTCCGGCATGGGACGCGCCCTGGCGTTGGCCTTGGCGCGAGAGGGTTGCCACCTTGCGCTGGCGGACAAAAACAGCCAAGGGCTGGAACAGACGTTGGCATTGATCAAGACGTCAACCCTGGCACCTGTGTTGATCACTACGCAGGTGCTGGATGTGTCCGATCGCACGGCCATGGAGAGCTGGGCTGCACGCTGCGCAGCCGATCACGGCCAGGTCAACCTGGTCTTCAACAACGCCGGGGTGGCCCTGTCGAGCACGGTGGAGGGCGTGGACTACGTCGACCTGGAATGGATCGTCGGCATCAACTTCTGGGGGGTGGTCCACGGCACCAAGGCATTTCTGCCGTACCTGAAAGCCTCAGGCGATGGCCATATCGTCAACACCTCCAGCGTGTTCGGCCTGTTTGCCCAACCGGGCATGAGCGGCTACAACGCCACCAAGTTTGCCGTGCGCGGCTTTACCGAATCCCTGCGCCAGGAACTGGATATGCAGCGTTGCGGCGTGTCAGCCACCTGCGTGCACCCTGGCGGCATTCGCACCGATATCTGCCGCAGCAGCCGTATCGACGCCAACATGACCGGGTTCCTGATCCACAGCGAACAACAGGCCCGCGCCGACTTCGAAAAACTGTTTATCACCGACGCCGACCAGGCCGCCAAGGTGATCCTGCACGGCGTACGCAAAAACAAACGTCGCGTGCTGATCGGCCGCGACGCGTATTGCCTCGACCTGCTCGCCCGCTGCCTGCCGGCGGCCTATCAAGCCCTGGTGGTGTTCGCCAGCAAACGCATGGCGCCCAAGCCACGCACGCCGGTGTTTGAAACCAACGACGAGCCCCGTCTCTGAACAGGAGCACGCATTATGTTGCCGATCCGCCGTGACATCCGTTTCGCCCTGCCCGCCGAGCGCATCAAGGACTGGCATGAACAGGGGCCGTTCATCACGCACTTCTTCAATGCCCTGTCGCTGCTGTTCCCCCAGGGCGAACTGTTTTTCATGGACAGCGTGCGCCACTACCGTCAACGCATCGATGACCCTGCACTGAAGAAAGAGATCCAGGGTTTTATCGGCCAGGAAGCCATGCACAGCCGCGAGCACGTGGCCTACAACGATCTGCTGCAAGCCGCCGGTTTGCCCGCGCATACCCTGGACCGCCGGCTGAAATTCATCCTCGACCTGCAGAAAAAACACCTGCCCGCGTCCTTCAACCTGGCCGTGACCATTGCCCTTGAACACTACACAGCGATGCTGGCCGAGATCCTGCTGAGTGACCCGTCCCGCTTCGGCGAGTCACTCAAGGGCTATCAACAAATGTGGTACTGGCACGCTCTGGAGGAAACCGAACACAAGGCCGTGGCTTTCGATGTCTGGAACACCGTGATCAAGCCCGGGCCTAAGCGCTATCTGCTACGCACCGCAACCATGCTCACCACTACGGTGTTTTTCTGGCTGGTGGTGCTCGACTTCCATTTGCGCCTGCTGATCGCCGACCGCACGTCCGGCGGGCACTTGAAAGGCTTCTGGCGAATGCTGAAGTTTCTGTATGGGCCCAAGGGCGTTTTCCCACGAATGCTGGTGCCGTGGCTGCATTACTTCAAACCCGGATTTCATCCCTGGGACCACGACAACCGTGCCCGCCTGGCCGGGATTGACACGCTGGTCGACGACATCGAGCGGACCCAGCGCGGGTATTAGGCTTGCGCCAACGCGGCGCGCTCACGCACAAAGCCTTCCAACTTGTCCCCTGGCAGTGCCTTGCTGAAATACCAGCCTTGGATGATCAATTCGGCGCCGGTGTTCAGGAAGGCCAACTGCTCGGCCGTCTCCACGCCTTCCACCACCACCCCCAGGTTCAGCGCCTCACAGAAGCGCAGCATGCCAGTCATGACCTGGGCACCTTTGGGGTCGTGCTGGGCCACCACGAAACTGCGGTCAATCTTGATGAAATCCACCGGAAACTGATGCAGGTAACTCAAGGCCGAAAACCCGGTGCCAAAGTCGTCGATATAGACCTTGGCGCCGATGGCTTGCAGCTTCTGGATGGTCTGGCGCGTAACCTGGATATCGTTGACCAATGCATCTTCAGTGATTTCCACGGAGACTTGCCCGTGGGCCTGGGCCAGGATTTCTACCAGGCGCTCTCCGTAGGCAGCGTCGGTCAGGGTCGCGCTGGAAATATTGATGGTCATCGGCAGGGCAAAGCCGAGCTTCTGCCACTTCTGGTATTGGCGCACCGCTTGGGACGCTACCCACACATCCACGTCGGGCATCAACCGCGCCTGGGCCAACCATTGCAGGAACTCCCACGGCGAATGCACCTTGCCCTGGGCATCTCGGGCACGCATGAGGGCTTCGCAGCCGGTGCACAGGCCGGTGCGGGTCGAGACTTGTGGTTGGAATTCGAGGTAGAACTCGTAGTCGCTGATTTGCTGGATGCGGCTCAGTTCATTGGCCTGACGCGCCAGGGTCTTGTGGGACGCGAGCACCGAGTCCAGTTCACGCAGCCGGCCCTTTTCTTCAAGACCACGGAAGGTCATGTCCAGGGACTTGAGGTAGACCGTACCGCCTTCAGCGGCCTGGCGATGAATGGCACGCACGTACGGCGCATACACCAGGGTGCCCAGGCCCAGAAGCCCGAGCTGCAGCGCCACTGCCGCGAGGTCGCCATGCGTGCTCAAGTAGGCATTGAGCAACACCGGCGCGGTGAACGGAACGCTGACCACCGCCGGCGAGACCCAGCCCATCTGCACCACTGTCAACGCCACCATGGCATTCAACGCGGGCACGACCAGAAAGGGAATGAACAAGCGCGGATTAAGGATGATCGGCAAACCGAACAACAGCACTTCACTGACGTTGAACAGTGACAGCGGCAGGCTCGCCATCGCCAACAAGCGCATGGACTGGCTCTTGGAGAACAGCAGGATCGCCAGCAACAGGCATAAGGCTCCGCCCGAACCGCCGATAAACGCGAAGCTGCCCAACAAGCCGCTGTTCAGCATGTATTTGATCGGCTCGCCCGCCGCCGACGCCGCATTGTTCAGCACCACAGCCTGGTCCAATACATCGAACAGCGGCTGCATCGCATACACACCGTGGATGCCGAAGAACCACAGCAGCGAATTCATCAGGGTCACAAACAGGCCGCTGCCGTAGGGCGATTCCAGGGCATGGAGCACTTGGGGCCCTTGAAGCTGCGCCACATAAGGGATCTGCAGCAGCAAAGACAACACCACCACCAACAACAGCGCGGTGATGGCGCCCGGTACCACCATATTGATGGTGCCCCGCAGGTTGTGGCCTACCAAGTCTTCATTGACCAACCGAGTCCAGCGGTAACGGTGCAGCCAGGCAATTGCCGGCACATTCAACAACGGCGAGGCAATCGCTATAAACAGGACGAAGGTGGCCGAAGCCCGGGGATATTCACGCAGGATAAACGTCGCCACCACCACATGGGCCAGGCACAAGAACGCTACCGGCAGTTGTGGCAGACGATGCTGGATTGCCAGCATGTAACCGATGGACGCAGCGACCAGCAGCGGGATCACGGAGCTGATCTGGTTATGCAAGCCGGCGAGGAACGCTACCACTTGCGCATCGAAACCCAGCACCCGTGCGCATTCAGACAGGATCAGGAAGCCTGCCGACACCAACAGGCATGGCAGGATCCACAACAAACCTTCGCGAATCGCTCGAAGAGACTCAGTGCTGGCCAAGGCAGCCAGGCGTTGGGTGAAGAAAAGCTTGAACAGCGTTTGCGCCATGACCCATCCCTCTGCCCATCACCCACTGTCCCTGGAAGGCAGGGCCGGAAACACAGAGTTAACGCTACACGTGCTGGCACAGTGAGCGAAAGCCTTTTGCCATTCACCCTGATGTTTTTTCCGTAATGGATGACAGGTAATTCCCTAGATTTTCTAAAATAATTGAATTTTCTTACGTAGACCACTGACTGAATCTGCTTCGGCACTGAGGACCTACCTGCTATTGTTTTTACTCACCGCCATAATCCAAAGCCCGGCCATCGAATGGAGTAAGCCCTTGTCACCACCCGGCGATAACCACCAGTTGGCATTGAACAGGTTCCTCAACGAACACCCCGATGTCGCTGCAGAACTCGATACCCTGAACCCGCTGGCCGCACAAGCCAAGGGTGAAACCCTGGCGCACTACCGCGCCGAACGGCTGCACGAGGCCTTCGAAGCCGAGGCCGAACGCCTGGGCCTGTTTGCCTGGGAGTTGACCCTGAAACTGACCGCCGAGTCCCCCGAAGCGTTTGAAACCCAACGCCTTGAAGTACACAAGGAAGTGGCGCAGATGGCGGGATTGAGCTGGGAAGAGTACCGTCAGATGCATGATTTGGCCGGTTGACGCATCAGCCCATGAACCATAGGCACCGACGGGCTGCCAACCCCTCGTACAGCTCGGCAACATCGACGGTTCGCTGCTCTGGGTCCATGGCCAGTGCTGAACATAACAAAGGCCAGTACTGCCTGGGCAGTTGCCTGGGCCGCGGCAATCGTTGATTGCGTTGACGCTCTACGGGCCGGCGTCCCTCAGCCATTTCGTAGAGCACTCGGGCCGCCCCATACAAGTCCGCGCTCGCCGACGGCAACCCGCCTGCCATCAGCTCCGGCGCTGCATAGGCGGGAGTCCAGGCATTCAGCCGATTGCGGCTCAAAACGGGTAATCCAGCCTCTGCCTGGGCTTGTGCGTGACCCAAGCCAAAATCGAACAGGCGTACCCCCTGCTCCCCCACCATGATATTCGCCGGTTTCACATCGCCATGCAGGACACCTTGCCGATGGGTATAGGCCAGTGCCTCCAGCAGTTGCAGGGCCATGGGCTGCAACGCTTGCCATGGCAATCCCTGCGGAGATTCCGGGAGTACGCGGTCGAGCGTCAGGCCGGGCATCAGTTCCATGGTGAAGAACGCCACTTGGTGTGCCGTGTCTACCTCGAAAGAAAATGCACGCACCACATGGTCATGTCGCAGGCTTCGGGTCAGGGCGAACTCGCTGTAGAGCAGTACATGCGCGTCGGTGGCCGCGGATAGGGTCTCGCCTAACAATTTCAGCGCCACGCGACAGTCTGGCTCGCCGAACGCTTCATGCAGCAAGTCCCGCGCGCGATAAACCACACCCATGCCCCCGGCACCGAGGATTCGCTCAAGCTGATAGCGCCCCGCCAGCACTTTCGGCAGGCCTGTCGCCGCGCTCATGGCTGGATCACTACGGCGGTGAGGTCATCCCGCGCCGGCCCCTGCAGCACGCCACTGAACAACCGATCCACCACCTGCCGTGGCGTGCCCGCGCTCATGGCACTCCCCAATTCCTGGTGACTGAGCCCCTGGTACAGTCCGTCGCTGCACAACAAAAACACATCACCGGGCTGGACGCGCAGCTCCAGTATCTCAAGGCTCAATGGCTGCCTTGCACCCACCGCGCGGGTCAATGCTCTTGCGCCAGGATGAGCCTGGGCCAGGTCCGGGCTCAACTGTTGCGTGTCGATCAGTTGCTGCTGCAGGGAATGGTCCCGCGACAGTTGATACAGCCGCTGCCCTCGCCACAGGTAGCATCGGCTATCCCCGGCCCAGACACAGGCGGCGCGGTGGTACTCCAGCAATAGCACCACCACCGTACTGCCCATGATGCCCGCTACGCCATCAGCGGGTTGTAACTGACTGTCGAGGCCACGCAAGCATCGCCGAACAGCCTCGATCCGTTGGTCAAAATCGCCTTGGCCTGGCAGTGCGGCAAGGCTGCGGACCACCCATTGGCTGGCCACATTCCCGGCATGATGCCCGCCCATACCATCCGCCACCGCCCAACAGCCACGTTGCGGGCAATCGAGAAAGGCATCCTCGTTGCGTGCACGGCTCTTGCCTTGCGCCGTGCGCCCGGCACTGCGCCATGGCTGCGCACCGCTCACAATTGCTCCGGCAGGCGGAAGCTGCGCCATGTCGCCATATGGAACGGGCTTGGGTCGCGTTGACTGGTCAGCAGGTAATTGGCCCGTAGGCCAGCCAGGTCAGCCTTGAGCACCTGCGCATTCCTGCCGCTCGCGGGCTCGCTTTGCATCAGGTCGAAAAATCGGAACATAGACCAGGCGCCACTGTCTTTCTCAATACCCATTGGCCGTTCGGCGACGCGCTCCAGTACCAGGCTGCTGCGACCATTCTGCGCCTCGCTTGGCCAACGGAACGTCATCGGCATGATCGGGCCATGGCGGTATTCCAACTGCTGATCACCCACCCGCAACGTCGCCCGACTGACCGCCTGGTCAAGGCTGTAGGGCGCCAGCGTGAACCGTACGGCCCAATCCCCCTGATCCTCGGTAAAAAAACCTTGGCGAATGATCTGAGCCTTGGTCAGTTGTTCCAGCAAAGAGCGCGACATCGGCAGGCTGCGCCCCTCCATCCCCCGCAGGCGATAGCGGTTGCCCTCAACGATGACGAACGGCCGCAGGTAACTCTCATAAAAGCGCGCCATGGCGCCCCGTGGCTTGAAAAACGCCTGGAAGTCCGCCAGGGCAACGTCACTGCCCGCATGCGCATCGAAGGGGTAACGGCGCTGAATGGCTTTCGCATAGAACCCGTAGACTTCGTTTTGATAGTGCTGATTCACAAACCCGTAAGCGTCATCGAGCAACTGGCGCCAGCTTTGGTCGGCAATGCCTTCGAACCACCCTTTGAGCGGCTGCGGAAAGCGAGCCGCCGTATCACGTAGGTTGCCCAGCAGGGGCTGCTGTCCATCCATTCGTTGCCTGGCCATTTTGAACGCTGCCTGCTCCGGCGAACTGTCCCGGCTCACTGTCGACAACTGCAACTGCAGTTCATCCAGCAGGCGCAATGCCTGCGTCAACTCGCTCCCTGGGTTTTGCTGTTCGTCCAGCAATTGGTGCAAGGGCTCGAAACGGCGTTGCAAGGCACGCCGGGCATTATCAGGCAGCACCGCTCTGCTCAGCCCCCTGGACGTCGCCGCGCCCAGCTCGCCGACTGGCTGGACTGCCGTTTCAAGGCGATCGGAGACCGACACAAATCGAGTATTTTCGCGCACCTGCTGCAATAGCTGCACCAAGGCCGATTGGGCCGACGTAAGGCTTGCGAGTTGCTCCGCGCCGTGTTGCAGGCTGCCACTTTCCCGCAGTCTGATCCGACCGAGTGCGTCGCTCCATGCATCGGCGTATTCACTGAAATAGCGCTGTTCCAGCTCCAGCATCAGCCTGCGTAGATCCGCGGCGCGCAGGTCCGCCCCCTCTCCAAGGACCCAATTGTCCTGAGCAACGGCATTGACCATCTGAGCGCCCTGCTGTTCGAATAACTGCAGGTATTTCCTGGTATAAAACCCAGGTATAGGCGGCTCGCCCCTGGAAAACGCCGGACCTTCGGCCAAATGATAGGGCTCCAGGCTCCGCGCTTGCTCCCGTAGCGCCCTGTAGACCACCTCCGCCAGCGACTCACCGCGTAATTCCAAGCGAGCCTGGGTCACCAACTCTTCATTCAACGGTGCCAGAAACGGCTGTTCTAGGAGCCGCGCAAAGTGCTCATTCAGGCGCGTGTTCGCCGAAGCGTCTCCCGACCACTGGCCAGACATATGCTCCACCAGCCAGCCCTTATCACGCCGCCCTTGCAGGTTGAGCATCAGATAGGCACGCAAGCTATCCAGCAGTTGTTCGCGGTCACCCAGGCTGCCTCGCACCCGCCCTTCGAGCAGGGCGGTCACGTAGGGCAGAAACTGCTGCTGCAAGGTGTGCTCATAAGCTGCGGTCAGCGGCGCAATAATCAGCGCCCCTTGATACAGGCCGGCCCGCTCTATCCACCGTGCCTCGGCCTGCGGCGAGAACACTTTGGTTGCCGCCAGGCGACTGTCCAGCAGCGTCAGCAAGGCAGGATGCTCGTCCACCCCTCGCGATGTGGCGGGCTGGGTGTTGTTGATCAGCCCCATTAGTTGCGATAGGCGCATATGGTTGAACGAGTAGCTGTGCGCCCACACTGCCCCCGCCGTCCCGATGACCACAGTTGCTGCCAGCACCATCAACCCATGGCGTCGACGTATACGCTGCCGCTCCGGGGTAAGTAGCCTGGCCAGGTTGGCCTCGGCAAAAATCACTCGTTTAAACAACCCTTGGACAAAATGAGAACGTACATCAACGGTTTTCGCACAGGTCAGGTAAAAACCTCGCAGGGCATTGACAGGCTGATTACGACTGACAGAAAACGCCGCTTCGATAAACAGGCACAGGCTGTCACCGATGCGTGCGACCTGCCGCGGAAAGTCAAGCATGCGTCCTCGACACTCGGTATTTCGCTCTTGCTGCAAGCGCGGAATCAGTTCTCCACCCAGGCGTTGCAACAGGTTCTCGAACACGTCCTTCGCCTGGGCGCGGTCCGTAACCAGGCCCCCTCCCAGAACCTGTTCTATGCCATCGCCCTGCTGAGCATCAAAAAACTCGGCAAAACCGGCCAGCCGATCAGACTGGGTCAACACCAGGTACACCGGCACATCCACCTGCAGCGTCTGCTGGAGGTCCTGCAAGCGCGTACGCACATCGCGGGCATGACGCTCCAGGTCGTGCTCATTGCTGCTTGAAAGTGTGTCGACCGACAACGTGACGACTACGCCATTGAGTGGCCGCGTCCTGCGCCGCCACTTGAGCAGATCGAGCAGAGTCGCCCATCCCGCTGCATCCACCGAAGGGTCCGGCTGGCCCAAGTAACGACCCGCGGCCTCGACCAGTACCGCTTCTTCGGCAAAATACCAATCACAGCCAGACATCGCCCCCTTCGGGGCCGCGTCAGGGCGGTCGAGTGGAGACAGCGAGCCACTGGCCGCCAGCAGGCTGGTCTTGCCACTGCCTTGCTCGCCAATCACCAGATACCAGGGCAACTCGTCGCGCCAACGCTCACTGTGTACACCGTAGCGTCGTGAGCTTTTCAACGTCTGCAGCGCTTCTTTGAAGCGCTCCCGCACCTGGCGTATTTCATCGTCGATCAATGCCTTGCGCTGATGACGCGCATGCTCTTGCGGCTGATTCAACCGAGCGGTGCGACGTGCACCCGCCACGACCATCGCCAGCCCCCACAGCAACAGCAACCCGCTGATGGTCAGCAAACGAGACGTTGGACTTTGCCAGAAACGGTAGTCATCCACCGCCAGCAATGGCCCGAAAAACCACACCAGCAGCGCACTGGACAGCACCAGCAGCAAGCTCCATACCCAACTTTTGCGCAGCACCCTACCCACTCCTTTGAAGAATGTGTTCATCCATTGCTCCCAGCGTTACGAGTGTGTCCGAGACAGTCCTGACACCAAAGATTGAAGAGGTTGCAGCGCGGCCTCGCGCTCCTGGCTCAGCACCCAGGCAAACCCTGAATACATCACAAGCAAACACGCCAGCACACAGGCAGTAGCCAACAGGGCGGAGACAATACGTATCCGAGGGGCTTTCCCCCTCTTCGGGGAAATGGATAGCGGCACCCGATCACCTCGCACATGCCTGACCTGGCGAAAAACAGCATCCTGAATCGTTTCCAGTTGCTCCCTTCCCCGCTCCATGACGCGGTATTTACCTTCGAACCCCAACGACAGACACAGGTACATAAGCTCAAGCATGGCAACGTGCTTGACGGGATCACGGGATAAACGCTCCAGCAACTGGAAAAACTTTTCACCACCAAAGGTTTCGTTGTGAAAACGGCTCAACAGGCTCCTCTTCGACCAATCGCTGCAACTGCCCCACGGCGTAGTGACTACCGCCTCGTCGATGACACTGCACAGCACATAGCGCGCCGACATCACCTGGCTATTCTCTGCCCCAACGTGCAAGGCATGGGTTTCAAATGCGCTGATGCCTGATGAAAGCTGATCATTGAGCGCCTGCAAGCTTTCCCGAGCCGGGCTGGCCCTGAGCTGGGCAACCTGTGACAGAAGTTCCCAGGCCGCTGCCAATAGCACGTTGGGGCCCATATTGAAACGCTGCCCCGGCAGGTTGGCGGTGTAGATCATGCGGTCTTCCAACTGTTCGAAACGTGGTGGCGACGGGAAATCCGTGACGGCCCCCTGTGCCGGGCCGTGCCCGTCACGGTCAAGCAATATGGTTTTTTCATCCTGCGGGTATTCACTGTCCATCGTCATGGTGTTCAGTTCCTGATAGCCCAGAAGTTGAGTTCCAGCTCGGCGAACTCGCCGCTGGCGTGGAAGGCAAAACCACCCGACTGCTCCAACTGTGCGATGTCACGGGGACTGAGTTCGAGCATGAAATAGGTCTTGGCGGCGTGGTACGGAATCTGCCGCGGAGCGACCGGCAGCGGCTGGACCTTGATACCGGCCAGGTGCAGATTCACCAGCTCGCGGATGCGTTCAACGGGGCCTATCTTGAGATGCGCCGGCAAACGATGGCGAAGCTCCTCCGACTCACATTGGGCGGTGGCGGCCAAAATGAAGGTGGCGGTACCCAGCAACTTGAGATCGCTGACCGGGCAAACCAGCACTCCGTATTGCCGCTGTTGCAACACCAGTTCGATGGCATGTTGCTCCAGCACCGAAGACAACGCGGTGCGAAGCCCCTCCATCAGCCCTCGAAAGCTCGCGCCCTGATCGCCATGCCTGTAGTGCACGGCAAGTTGCGCGCGTTTGTTGTCGTTGGCAAACGTCGACAGTTCACCGAGGATCGCGAGCAACTCCCGGTACAGCAACTCCGGACGCACTTGAGCCTGCGCCAGATAGTGACGCAGGATCAACTCGGCACGATTGATCAGTTGCAGCATCAGGAAATCACCGACCTGTGCGCCTGTCGAGGCACCCGCTCCCTGGACTCGCGCTGCAATCGCATCGCCACGTGTCGCCAGCAGGCTAATCACCTCTTTGACGCATGACGCCACATAACCGGAGCCCTGGAGATAGATGAACGTCGGTACAAAATCCGCATCCAGGTCTACGCCGCCGTCGCGAGTCGAATCCTGCACCTGGGCGACCTGCAGTTTCACGTAGAACGCATCACTGGGCCCCTCGCCCAGCATCAGGCGCAAGTCCGGGCGTGCGCAGTTGATCTGGCAACGAGAGTCGACGCCGGCGTTGGCGTCGCCGATCTCCGTTTCACAGGAGACGTAACGTGCCAGCACATCGCTTTGCTCCTTCCTGCGCACTTCAACCTGATTCTCCGTCGCCAGCGGCAACGCCAGGTAAACAGCTTGCCTGCCCGCATTGGCAGGTACCTGCAACACCAAAGGTTCCATTGCGCCGCTCAACTCGAACAAACTGCCGTCAGGCAATACCCCGCTGGCCTGGTTGACAACAACCTTGCCTAGATTGAGATACTGCATATCGACGTCCAAGGTCAGGAACCCCCACGCATCACTGCTCAGCAACCTTGTTCGGTTGAGCTGTCGATGGAAGTAACGGTCATTGTGTTGCAAGTGCTGGGGACGCAACAGCATGCCCTCTTGCCAGATAACGTTATGGACCTGCATCTCAATCCTCCGTCCTGTCAGTCTGAGGGGTTGCCATCCGCAGCCCCGTCTGATCCAGCACAACGCCGGCACGGGTCAATTGCCCGGGAGCCACCGGCAGCACCAGCCTCCATTGCACATGAGGCAAGTCGCGATAGGCCGCCAGCACACCGACGTAGCGGCTATGGGGCTCTACACTGAGTTTGAGTTCCAGCTGTTCACCAGGACGCAATGCCAACTCCTCGCTGCGGACCCAATCCCTGGAGAGGGTCTGCTCGGCGCGGTCGTAGAGGCTGAAAAAATCGGCGTTTTCAAAGGCCACGGGGTGCCGCAGTTCAAGCAGGTGCACCACCACGGGTGAAGGGCGACCGTGAAGGTCGGGGTTTACTTCGTCACCTGCGATCAACGTCAGGTCCAGTTTGGTCAGGGTCGAAAAAGGTGAAAGGCTGCCACATCCGGCCAACAGGCACAGTGCTGACAGCATTGATAGGGCAGCAACTCGATACATGAACGTCATCCTGGGCACGCTGCATTCAGGGTAGAAACCAGGCGCACCTGCTCCTTGTAGGCATTGGAAAAGTCATTGCGCAACAACTGATCGCCCAAAGAATCTTCGTCAACCAGGCGTAGATAGTGGCGTCGGTATGCCCGCCAATGTACCGCCTCGGTAAAAAACCTGGGTGGCCTGCCCTCGCGCTCGAAACACAGCAACAAGTGTTCCGGCGCAAAAGCTGCCAATGCACCACGCACCGCGGCCCGACTGGCCACGACCATGGCCAGTTGATGAACCTGCAGGTCTCGACAGACCTGGGCGACCGCTTGCTCGGCATTGAGTTCGCCCGGTTCACCAGCGCCCAGCAGGGACGCCATGGCGGCCTGGCTGTCGGCACACGCTTTCAACGGATTGCGTATGTTGAGCGCTGGCGGGGTCAGTGCAGCGCTGATCTCGCTGTTCAACTCATCGCGGGTTCGCAGGCTTTGCTGCAGCCCTTCGATGGCATGCCTGAACAGCCCTGCCACCTTGATCGCAAGGGCTTCGCGACCTGGGGTATCAAGCGTGTCCAATTGCATGCCCAATGCTTGCGCGAACTGAGGCCAGAACGCTTGCGAGGCTGCAGGCGCGGCCATGACGGGGTCGGGAGGTAGTACTTTCCTGTCGGGTCCAGCCCATGTCGGCACAATCAGATGGTCACGATCCACAGGCCCCGGAATGGGTGACTGGCAAGATACCTGCGTTGACGCATCGAGAGCGTCCAATTCTGCCGAAGCGCTAACACGCAACTGCTCGCGATCCAGCGCATCAACAGGGTCAAGCCCGAGGAACGCATCGTCTGGAATCACGACATTCTGAGCAAACGACCGCCGTTCATTTGCCACCAGGCGGGCACGAATTTCCAGCCGACCCAATTGATACACTTCACCCTCCATGATCGGCCGCGCCTGCCCTTTGTCCAGACGTTCCATGCTGCCGGACACACCGATGCCGTTGCTGCTGATATCCGTCAGGAAGTAGCGGCCTTCTCGATAACTGACCAAGGCGTGATGACTGGAGATCAGCCGATGGGCATCGGGGAGGATCCAGTCACACCCCGCCCCCCGGCCGATCACACCGCCGACACCGTCAAATGTCTTACGGGTCGGCGGTTCATTGTTCACGGCACTGCAGACTTCAAACACTAATTGCATGGCAGAACTCTCCTGCTCACTGCCCACGACGGATCGCCTGAGGATCACCCAGCGGGCGGTAGTTGGCGTCATCAAAGACATAATTGGCGTTACAGCCACTCAACAAACACAGTGCAAGCACCAGCGCTTGCCACGGATGAAAAAACATCAGGTATCTCCCATGAAAATCAGATGGCGACACGTCCCCGCTCAACACTCTTCACGGACTTCGCCTTCGGGGATCTTCAGACGCGCCAGGCGATAGAGCAGCGTGCGGCGGGCGACACCCAGCTCACGTGCAGTTCGGGTGCGATTACCACGGTTCTTGTGTAAACAATCGATCAGGAACACTCGCTCCACCCGCTCCAGACGTTGGCGCAACGTCACATCGACGGATTCATTGGCAGGTGGCGTAGGCAAGGAAAGATGGACGGGCAAGATCACCCCGTCATCGCAGAGCAGTACCGCACGCTCCACCAGGCATTTGAGCTCACGTACATTGCCGGGGAAGGCGTAGCTCGACAGTTGATCGAGGGCCGCACTGGACCACGACACCGATTCACGTCCAAGTGCAATGGAGGCCTGCTGCCCAAACTCCCGCGCCAACAGCAACACATCACCGTCGCGCTCGCGCAAGGGCGGCAGTTCGATGGGAAATTGCGCCAGCCTGTAATAAAGGTCTTCGCGAAAACTGCCTTGGGCTACCATCGCGGCGAGGTCGCGATGCGTCGCAGCGATGATTCGCACATCAACCTTGTGTGCCGCAGTGGCGCCCAGCGGGCGAACTTCGCCGTCCTGTAGAACCCTCAGTAACTTGGCCTGCAGCGACAGCGGCATATCGCCGATTTCGTCCAAGAGCAGCGTGCCTCCATGCGCGGCGTCAAACAGCCCGACATGGTTGCGTTCAGCCCCCGTGAAAGCCCCTTTGCGATAGCCGAACAGTTCACTTTCCAGCAGCCCTTCGGGAAACGCCGCACAGTTTTGCACCACGAACGCTTTGCTTTTTCGCGGCCCTGCAGAATGGATAGCCCGCGCCACCACCTCTTTGCCGGTCCCCGTCTCGCCGCGCAGCAATACGGTGTAAGGCGTCTGCATGACCTTACCGATGAGGCGGTACGTCTCATCCATGGCGGTACTGCTGCCGATCAGCCCAAATTCCGCACGGGGGGCCGGTTTGCAGTCACTCAGGACGGCGGTGCTTTCTGTGGAACGTTGACTCTTCAGCAGAATCCGCTGCATCAAGGCAAAACTTCCCAGTTGGCTCAAGGAGAGTGAGTAGTCCTGCAAATTTTTCCGGTGTTGGCTAGCAAACAGCAACACGCCGTTGATAGCCTTGTCGCGGTTGAACAACGGCACACATGACAACGCCTCCCAGGAGGTCGCCAGCACGGGCAGAAACCCGCATTCGTACACGCTGCCCGTGAGGTCTTCCAGGCTAAGAGCCGTTTGATGACGGACTACATAGTTCAGCACCTGCTCATGCTGGAAGTCCTGGGTGCCGGCCGGATCTCCGGCGCAAAGCGCTCCGGACACGTGCTGGGCAAGCAGCTCAAGCCGGCCAGTGGACTCATCACGCCAATACCACTGACTGAGTTCGCACTGGCTCAACTGCGCCACCGCCGTAACACACAGGCCAGGCAACGTGGCTTCGTCACCCTCGACACCCAGGCGAATGAACCAGCCGAGCAGCGCTTCGGCATAAGCCAGCGAATGGGGTTCCTGGTTGGACCGGTTATCCCTCATTGGCTGAACTCACAGATAGGAGCCCCATTCCCCGCCAGGTACGCATGTACATGCCCCAGGGGTTCGTCTTGGGCCATCGCCTCCAGCAACCGGTCCACTACCTGCGGCAACAAATGAAGCTCGATCCACTGGTCAATGTAACGAGCGCCACTGTCACCGTGTGAGCAACGCTCGACCATGTGTGCAACCAGCTCAGGCGTATAGCTGAATGCCAGCTTGCGCAGGCTCAATCTCTGCCCCAGGCGTTCCAGCTTGAGCCTTGCCAAGTCATGCAGGATCCCACCCGTCACCGGGTAATAGGGCAGCACCCGCATCCGTGCCAGTAACGCAGGTTTGAAGTGGTCACGCAGCAGCGGACGAATTGCCTCTTGCAGCACTTGCACGTCAGGTCGCTGACCGTCTGCGCACAGTTCACCGATGCACTCGCTGCCCAGGTTGGACGTCATCAAGATCAGCGTGTTGCGAAAATCGATTTCCCGGCCTTCCCCGTCATTGGCCAGGCCCTTGTCGAAGATCTGATAGAACAGGTTCAATACTTCCGGGTCGGCCTTCTCGACTTCATCAAGCAGCACCACCGAATACGGGCGTTTCCGTACGGCTTCGGTCAGCACGCCGCCCTCGCCGAAACCGACATAACCGGGAGGTGCGCCAATCAAACGAGACAGCGAGTGTTTTTCCTGGAATTCGGACATATTGAGGGTGGTGACAAAACGCTCACCGCCATACAACAGATCACCCAGGGCCAACGCCGTCTCGGTCTTGCCCACGCCACTTGGGCCGACCAGCAGGAACACCCCGACCGGAGCATCGGGTTTATTGAGCCCGGCCGCAACGGCGCGCAGATTGCGGTCCAGGGCCTGCACCGCTTGTTCCTGGCCGAGAATGCGCGTGCGTAGAGCATCAGCGAAACCCAGCATCCGTGCACTGTGCTCACATGCCACCTGTTCAACCGGGATGCCGGTCCAGCCACTGATGACCTCGGCCACCAGGCGCGGGCATACATGCTGCGTCAATGTTTGTTGTTCCGGCCAACACTGCTCCAGATGCTCACGTTCGCTTTCCATCTCCTCCATGCGAAGGTTCAACCCGTGCAGTGTTTGCTCATCCACGGGAATCCCTGCATCCCTGTCACGACTTATTGCCTGATGCTGGCGCACACCTTCCGCCTGCGCCGCGTACAGGCGTTGCAATGCCTCCGGCGCCATCTCCCTACGGGTACGCAAGCGAGCGCAAGCGGTGTCCAACACATCCACCGCCTTGTCGGGCAACTGGCGCCCAGGCAGGTAACGGGCACTCATTTGCGCCGCCGCAACCACCGCATCGTCCCGCACGTAAACACCATGGCTACGCTCATACACCGAAGCCAGTCCACGCAGGATCGAAACCGCCTGTTCGACACTGGGTTCGCCGACCGTTACAGGCTGGAAGCGCCGCGCCAATGCCGGATCTTTTTCGAAGTATTTCTTATATTCCGACCAAGTGGTGGCAGCGATGGTGCGCAAGTCGCCACGGGCCAAGGCCGGTTTGAGCAGATTCGCCGCATCGGACCCACCCGCCTGAGCGCCTGCACCGACCAACGTATGTGCCTCATCGATGAACAGGATCACCGGATTGGCCGATGCATTGACTTCGTCGATCACACCCTTGAGGCGCCGCTCGAATTCTCCCTTGATGCTGGCACCGGCCTGGAGCAGGCCCATATCCAGCGTCAGCACCCGTACATCCTTCAGCGCTCCAGGCACCTGCGCGGTGGCAACGCGCAGCGCGAGCCCCTCGACAACGGCCGTCTTGCCCACCCCGGCTTCGCCTACAAGGATTGGGTTGTTTTTACGCCGGCGCATGAGGATATCGATCAGTTGGGCGATCTCAGCATCGCGGCACAACACCGGATCGATACGGCCTTCAAGTGCCTGGCGCGTCAGGTCGTGAGTGAAGCGCTCCAGCAATGACTCAGCCGACAGCGCAGGACCATTGCCAGGCGCTTGGCTCAACACGAAGCCAAGTACACGCTGCGAATCCAAACGCTTCAAAAAAGCCTGATACGCACTCCCCGCATGGTGCATCGGGTGACGCAACAGGGCCAGCAACAGGGCACCATGATCGACTTCAGTCTGGCGCAGCTCCAGATGGGCAACCATCGATGCCTGCTGCAGCCATTGCACCAACGCATGGGCAAACACCGGGTTGCGCGATGCACTCGCCTCCCCCTTGGGTTGCAGTACGGCTTGCAACGTACCGACCTCAATGCCTGCATCTGCCATTGCCCGTACCAGAAGGCCGTCATGATGCTCCAGCAGGGCGAGCAACAAATCTTCCACCAGCACTTCCCTGCCGCCGCGTGTTACGCAACGCTCAGCAGCGCGCGCCAAATCTTGGCGGGCCTGGGTGGTCAATGTCTGGATAAGTTGTTGCAGATCAACATTTATCATAATGATTCATCCCTCATGAGCGTTGCTCGGCACCATGACCACACCGTCGGCGTAGTCATGTGCCAGCCAAGTGGTCCAGCCGAGGCGACAGACATTGTGTTCGCCGATGTGCAACGGGCGGATCTCTTCCCTGGCCAGCACCAGGCGCACGTCATAGTCCAATGGATCCCGAGTCGTCAGGCGCACCAACGAACACAGCAGCGGGTAGTCAGGCCCAGTGGGCAGAAACCCATGGAGTTGCTGCCAACTCAGGCCTTGCAGATGCACCCTGAATTTGCCACTACGGTCGGCAACCCGGCAGCCCAATACCTGGTCATGGCCAAGTACGCTATTCGCGGTGCCGAGCCGGTTTTGCTGTGAATCGGCGACGACAACCGTACGCAGTACCCACTGCTCAATGAACAAGCGGTGGTGCTTGAAGTAGTAACGCAACACCGCCTCGATCAAGGCTGCCGAATGCGCCCGCAGGCCAAGTAACCCCAGGTAAGGCAACAGCCGCTTGCAGTTCAATTGCGTGGCACTGCGAATCTGCTGACCGCTCAGGCCGATCAACGCAAACATTTGCTCGGAAAAGGTGTCACGCGCGCCTGCCTGGAAACGCATTGGGTAACGGTACTTACGCCAGATGGGTAGCATCAGTCGTTGCAGACGGTGATGAAACACGTCCAGAAATGCTCGCGTAGTACTGCCACCCGCCCCGTCGGCACACGCCTGCTCGCCATAAAACGCCGGCAATGGCGAACCCGCGCCAGACAAGCCCAAGAGATTGAGGCGAAGACGCGCACGCAACTGCGCGTGTTCAATGAAAAACTCCACCCGGTCAATATCGTGACCGGGAAAGCCAAGACCTGGATTGGCTTGAAACTCCAACAGGTCATACAACGCGTCGTCATCCAACTGGGGATGGGCATCGCGCAAGCGTTTGATCACCTGCAAAACCGCCTGGAACAGCGAATACTCGCGGATGCCCCGGGACAGTCGCGTCAAAGCAGGGGCTGCTGCCCCATCCGTGGTGGCCATAGGTACACGTCTCCTTGTGTGCTGATGACTCTTAGTTCGTGGTAGGCGTTGAGGCTGGCGTAAAGTGCGAAGAATTCATTGAGTACCGACGCGAAGACGAACACTTCGCCGTGCCCCAAAAAGCCTTGGGGGTCGATGCTCAGATCAATTCGTATCCCCCGAAAAGGCAAGCCACGGTGCAATCGGTCGACCGTCGTATGACTGACAGAGCGCATTGCGCCCAGCTTCCTCTCGCTGACTTTCTGCGCTTGTCGGTCGTGGTAGCGTGGCAAGTCATAGGTTTGAAGGACCACCTTCAAAGCGTTGATGTCGCTCAACGACAGATAGTTGAGCGACAGGTTACTGATCAATCGCCAGAGAAAATCCTGATCCAGGGGCGGTGGAAAACTGGCTGTCGGTGCGCAGATATTCCGAAACGACAACCCCTCTGGCGTCTGTTCGCAAGGCCGGTTGATGCCCCCAAGCGGCAACATCCGAGGCAAGTTGTGATTGGTACAGGTCAACTCGATCGACAGTGTTTGCTGCTCAGAATCAGGGCCATTGCCAAACGCAAGCCAGGTTTCAAGCCCTGGATGTTGTGTCGATGGCCGTTGACGAATGCTATAAGTCGCCGGGCCATCCGACAGGTCGGAATCGCCATCATGTTCGAAGGATTCGAAGGGTACGTAGGTCTTGTATCCACGCCCACCCGGTTGCCACCCTGTGACACTGTCGACGGAAAACACACTCGCGTTTTCCCGTGAGTATTCGCCGGGGACGAGCAAATACTCATCCTGCTTCCCGTCTAGACGGATGGGCACGGCATCATGCTTGAACAGGTTCACGATGGGGGTGCAGTACAGTTTGACGTTTTCCAGGGTGGGTGGCCGGGACTCACGCCATGGAGTGCGCAACTCGAAGCGCAACATCACTCCGCACACCTGCTTGAGCAATTCGCCAGGTAATTCCTGCAGCACGCCCAGCCCCCTCACATCGACAAACAGATACTTGTCAGGGAAGGAAAAATACTCCTGCAGGTGGCGATAGCCGGAAAAGGTATTCGGCGGATACGGGATCAATGCCTGCTCCTCACTGAAACCCACCGGCTGCACCTGGTCGGCGCCAAGGCGCAATGATAATGCTTGACCATCGAGCCCGTTGACCGGCCGACCATCGTGACCGAAAGGTAGCAACTCGATACCTTCAAGCTCACGCAGCAGGCTCAGGTACAGCTCCTGGCTGATGTAGCGATCCCCAGCCAGATGCAGGCGCAACTGGTTGAAGGTCCACTCACTGAAATTGCCTTCGGCGCTCATGTCCAGCCGCAGGCTCAACATCCCACGTCCCGCCTGGGCGCCATACTCCAAGGCACTCAGTTGCAGCGGTAGGACCTGCGTGGCATAGCAGGTCCGAAAACGGCATCGCTCGTCATTGACTGCGGCGCTTTCAACCGGCGTGTCCCTTGCCACCCACACGCCTGGGCCTGAGTGCTTCAACGGATCAAATTGCAGCATGCTGAACGCAGGCATCGGGCGCATGTAGTTGGGCCAGAGCAAATGCATCAGAGAATGGGTCAGTTCTGGAAGCTCATCATCGAGTTTCTGGCGCAAGCGCCCCGTAAGAAACGCAAAACCTTCCAGAAGCCGTTCAACATCGGGATCCCGACCGGAGTCTGCAAGAAAGGGTGCCAGCGCAGGGTTGCGCTCGGAGAACTGCCGCCCGAGCTGCCGCAACGCACTGAGTTCGCTTTGGTAATAATGATTAAACGACATCCGGCAAGACCTCTATCCGACCGGAATCGCACAGTCGCGCGGTGAATACCACGGGTTGCTTGACGCCTTTGATCATCAGCGTGGCGTCAATCGCGAAGGCAAGGGCCAGTGGGTCATGATCCCGCGGCAACGACCTGACCCGAACATCCTTCAAGCGTGGCTCGTAGGCGCGGATGAATCGCTCGATCAACAGGCGCGACTGAGACAATGACTCATGCAAGCTCTGGTTCATGTCATTGAGGTCGGGCAAGCCATAGTCCGGCAGTGTCTGCACACTGCCTGCGCGGATACTCAGCATTTTTCCCAAATGGGTCGCGACGGATGTCACGCCGGATACAGAAGCATCCGGATGCTCAAGGCGCTGGAAAAGGCTTTGATGGTTGGGCATTCCCTGGCCTCTGCTCATTCTTTGTCGAGTTTTCCGACCAAGGACAACGTGAAGTCCGCCCCCATGTACTTGAAGTGCGGGCGCACACTCAGGTTGACGCGATACCACCCGGGCTCGCCATCAACATCACTGACAACAATGCGGGCCGCCCGCAAGGGGCGCCTCCCACGCACTTCGGCGCTGGGGTTTTCCTGATCGGCGACGTACTGTCGAATCCACTTGTTGAGCTCCAGCTCCAGGTCGGTGCGTTCCTTCCACGACCCCAATTGCTCACGCTGCAGGACCTTGAGATAGTGGGCCAGGCGATTCACCACCATCATGTAGGGCAATTGGGTGCCCAGGCGGTAATTCAGCTCGGCCTCCTTACCCTCCGGACTGAGACCAAAGTGTTTCGGCTTCTGGACCGAGCTGGCGGAGAAAAACGCGGCATTGTCGCTGCCCTTGCGCATTGTCAAGGCAATGAATCCCTCTTGCGCCAATTCGTATTCGCGGCGATCCGAAACCAATACTTCAGTCGGAATCTTGGTTTCGATTTCACCCATGCTATGAAAATGGTGCAGCGGCAAGTCTTCCACCGCTCCACCGCTTTGAGGGCCGATGATGTTCGGACACCAGCGAAACCGCGCAAAGCTATCAGTCAGGCGCGTGGCAAACGCGTAGGCCGTATTGCCCCACAGGTAGTGTTCATGGCTGTTGACCACGTTTTCCTGGTAGGCAAAGGTCTTGACCGGACATTCAAGGGGATCGTAGGGCGTACGAAGCAGGAAACGCGGCACGGTCAAGCCGATATAGCGTGAATCCTCGCTTTGGCGAAAACTTTGCCATTTGGCGAATTGAGGGCCTTCGAAATGGTCCTTCAGGTCTTTGAGATCCGGCAGGCCGGTGAAACTTTCCAACCCGAAGAACGCAGGGCCGGCAGCGGCGATAAACGGCGCATGGGCCATGCAGGCCACGCTGGACGCGTACTGCATCAGCTTCACGTCGGGTGCACTGGGGGAAAGAAAGTAATTGGCGATGATCGCGCCCACCGGCTGACCACCAAACTGACCGTATTCCGCACTGTAGATATGTTTGTACAGCCCGGACTGGGTCACTTCCGGTGAGTCCTCGAAATCCTCCAGCAGATCTTGCCGAGAGACGTTCAGCAGTTCGATCTTGATGTTCTCGCGGAAGTTGGTGCGATCAACCAACAACTGCAGGCCTTTCCAGGAAGCTTCCAAGGCCTGGAAATCCGGGTGGTGCAGAATTTCATCCATCTGAAGGCTGAGCTTCGTGTCGATCTCGGCAATCATTCGATCGACCAACCGCTTCTTGACGGGCTCGCCACGGTTCTGCGGCTTGATCAACTCTTCGATGAACGCCGAGACGCCACGCTTGGCAATGCCATACGCCTCGTCGTCCGCACTCAGCAGAGTCTGGGCAACGATGTTATCGAGAATGCTGTATTGATCAGCGATTTGTGCAGGCAGCGAGTGCTGTTGTGTCGTCATGAGCTCAGTGTCCTTTTACTGAAAAATGTCAGGCGTCAGGTGTGTCCAGTCCAAGCTCAGCCAATACCCGAGCACGGGAATCGTCATCGGCAAGGGCGTGTTCAATAGCTTTGCGAAAGCTCGGCGTGTTACCCAATGGTCCTTTGAGCGCCATGAGCGCCTCGCGCAACGCCATCAGCTTTTGCAGTTCGGGAACCTGCTCTACCAGGTTCGCCGGATTGAAATCCTTCATGGAATTAATGCGTACCTGAATGGCCAGTTCCTCAATACCTGCATCCTCCTGCAGACGGTTAGGCACGTTCAGCGTCAGGCTCAACGCCTGTTTGGCCAACACGTCATCCAGGGTGTTCTTGTCGATCGCAATAGGCTTGCGATCTTCGAGCTTGCGCACATCTTCACGCTGGGTGAAATCACCCAACACCAACAACTTCAATGGCAGTTCGACTTCTTCCTGCGCCCCGCCGATGGCAGGCTTGAACGTGATGTTGATGCGCTCCTTGGGGGCGACCGAACCTTCTTTGGCCATGGTGTTTCTCCTTATTCAAGTGGCTCGAAAGCCTATTCAAGTACCGCTTCCAGATCGAAGAGGCACAACCTACGATGGGTCTCTTCCTTGCGCTCGCGCACGGCATGGTCTTGTGGCAGCAGGTCGCAGCAGCGATGCAGAAGCTGGGTTACCTGAAGGGCCAGTTCCGGCTCCCAATGTTCAAGACCTGTGTGTTGCAGTTCGTGGTCCAGATGTTCGAGCTGGATCTTCGCCAGCTCGTGCTTGCCGGCTTGTACACACAGCCTCGCCTGGGCAAGCCGCCAATGAAATCGCGCGCGCTCGCTGCGAGCGGCGTACATGCCTTGTTTGAGTTCATGGATTGCGGCTTTGAGCCCGTCCTTTCGCAACCGGGGTGCCACTGCCTGCAAGGCGATCTCCCAAGGCTCGGCTTCGGCATCAATCATCACGGCGGCTGGTTCGGGTATTTGCAGACGACGGCTGACCTGCAGCGTGATCCAGTCACGGCTAGCGGCATCGGCAAAAGGAACGCCGTCGTGAAAACAGAACGACGGCAGGTCCGGCAGACGTTGCAGCAGCAAGGCGAAGGTCACTTCCAACTCAGTCGTGGCCTGTTCGGCCTGCAAGGCTTCCAGGCATTGCCAGAGCATATGCAGCCCGTCGAACCAGAACATCGCGCCGGCGAGACTGGTTTCGAGTTCCAGTATCAGATCGGCGTAATGCCCCTGAGCAAAACGCTCCTGATAACGCTTGAGCTTGTCAGGGGCAGGCCCGCGCAACGCGGTAATCCGTTCGCTGTCGGCATCCGGATACCCGCTCAGTACGAGCCAGTTCAAGGTTCGGTTGAGGCGCAAGGCACGCAGATCGGTGGCGTTCTGGCGCAACCACCAGGCACACAAGGAACGGGCCTGCTCCTGCAGAGTGCGTAGCAACTTGTTGGCGTCTTTTTCGTTGTCCACCACGGCTTCAGGTTTGAGCAGTTGGCTGGTCGCGTGCCTGACTTGCGCTATGACACTGCTAATCCCCGCCGCCGGAACATCGTCCTGAACAGCCAACTCCAGCCGCTGAGCCAATTGCCTGCGGATCGGCAGCAGCAAAGGCGCCTCATCTCCCAAGTGACTGGTCCATACCTCATCCAGGCAAACCAGTTGCTCAAGTACTGCACGAAACAAGGGCTGCTGGCTCTGCAGGGGCAGGCCTTGCGTAAACAGAGGTTCGAGACGCAGTACCAACCAAGCGAATGCCGCACCACGAGTACGCAGTTTTTCGGGGTAGACCTCCGACCAATGGTGCTCGCAGAGATAACGCAGCAATCCGAGCCCGGCTAGCAGGCCTGTATAGGATTCGCACTGGTGCAACGCCCAGGTCAGCCAGACGGCCGAGCGCAGATCCTTGGACTGATGTCGCAACATTAGCTCGCTGGTTTCCAGGACCTTGCGCCAATCGGGCTGGCTGCTGCCATGAATCGATTGCGCCTTCGCCAATTCGGATTCCAGGCATTCATATTCACTCGAAAAGCGCATATCGCTGCCCGCAAAACTTGATTGCGCACACGGCCACCTTGCAACTTCAAGATAATGATCACACAGCGTGTCCAAATAAGACATTTCACACCAGGCGCAACTAACCGAGACAGGAATAGCCAACTAACTACACATAAAGTGCGCAGCAAAAAGCCATCTAAACCCTGCAGGAATCTCTGCAAAGCTCCGAAACCTTAGCTACGACTAAAACATTCAGCAAGCGAAGAAATAATACTTAATCCTTTTCCTACAACACCCTTAAATCAGCCACTGCGCAGCATTTTGCGCACTCATTCATGCCCGCTCGTTTGGATTGACGTTACAAGCCAGCCATTCAAATAAATTCTCGACTGAGCAACTAAGTGCGCACTGATGCGCAAGAAAAACCAATTCAAACCAACCAAACACACCCTGACCGCTCAATAACCCTAACTTATATAAAGCCTAACCCTAACAATCATTACCCCACACACTTTCAGGCACGCTTCTTGTAATAGGCAAATTCCCAGCCGCTGCATTTATCGCTGGGACTACCCCTTCAATCAGACAAGGAAACTCGTCATGCCAACACCCGCGTATCTCTCCGTCACCGGCGTCAAACAAGGTTTGATCACGGCAGGCACGTTTACCCAGGACTCGGTAGGTAACATTTATCAGGAAGGCCATGAGGATCAGATCCTGGTCCAGGCCTTTTCCCACCAGGTGATCATTCCGCGCGACCCTCAATCCGGCCAGCCAACGGGCCAGAGGGTGCATAAGCCCATGATGATCAGCAAAGTCTTCGATAAGTCCTCACCGTTGCTGTTCAGTGCATTGACCAGCGGCGAAGAGGTCAAGTGCCGGCTGGAATGGCTGCGCACCTCGTCGGCCGGCACTCAGGAGCACTACTTCACGATTGAGCTTGAGGGGGCGACCATCGTGGATATCCAGTCACGCATGCCCAACTGCCAGGATCCGGACAACGCCCACTTCACCCATCTGGAGGATGTGTACTTCACCTACCGCAAGATCGTGTGGACCCACGAAGTGTCTGGCACTTCCGGGTCCGATGACTGGCGCAGCCCGGTCGCCGGTTAACCCGGATTAGCCCGGGAACGGTGCCAAGGAAGGCGCCGCTCCTGACGATTGGCTAAACCATAGCCAAAGGGTGCTTGCGCTTGGGTGCGCCAAACACGCGATCAATCGCGTCCAGGTCGTGCTCATCCAGCACCAGTTTGGCGGCGGCGGCGTTGAGACGCACGTGCTCCGGGGTGACGGCCTTGGGGATCGCGATCACGCCGTTATGGCGTAACACCCAGGCCAGGGCGACCTGCGCAGGTGTGACCTGATGGCGACGGGCAATCTGCTTAAGAGTCGGACTGGACAACAGCTCACCACCCTGGGCGATCGGGCAGTACGCCATCAAGGGTAAGTGATGCTGTTGCCACCAGGGCAGCAGGTCGAATTCGATGCCGCGCTCTGCGATGTTGTAGAGCACCTGATTGGTGGCGCAGGCCGGGGATGCGAGTTCCTGCAGGTCGGCCACATCGAAATTGGAAACACCCCAGCGGCCAATCTTGCCGGTTTCACGCAGACGTTCGAAGGCTTCGACGGTTTCTTCAAGAGGGTGTTGGCCGCGCCAGTGCAGCAGATAAAGATCAATGTAGTCCGTGCCCAGTCGCTGGAGGCTGGCTTCACAGGCACGGGGCACGCCCTTGTGGCTTGCGTTGTGCGGGTAGACCTTGCTCACCAGGAACACCTGGTCGCGTCGACCCCGAATGGCTTCGCCGACGACCTTTTCGGCGCCGCCTTCGCCATACATTTCGGCGGTGTCGATCAGGGTCATGCCCTCGTCGATACCCAGTTGCAGAGCGGCGACTTCGGCGCGGTGCTGGTCGGGATTTTCGCCCATGCGCCAGGTTCCCTGGCCGATGACAGGAACGGGAGCGCCCGCCAGATCAATGGTACGCATGACAACCTCCTGGAGTGTTCGCGGATTAACAGTGTGGCATTGGCCGGACAAAAGGGTTCAATCGAAGTAAGGTTAGCCTCTGCCAATCGCCAGGAAGAATCTGCAATGCTGTTTGTCGTCATGCTCGGGGGCAAGCACCCACGGGCAAAGATTGAAGTTCACGATGTGGTGTTCGCTGTGGCGGACACGCTGGAAGCGGCCTACCCGCAATTACGCGCCGACTGGTTCGGCAGCCCCAAGGGCGTACATATCGATTCTTGGATGGCAGTAGAGGGTGTGGACGGTTGGAAAGTCGAACTCAGCCATCTGGCACCGGCTGCTGGCGCGCATCACCTGTATTTCATCAACCTTGGCGGTTACGAAGCCAACAGCTTTGGTGAAGCCCATCACTACCTGCTGGTGGTAGCCCGCAGCAAACAGGAGGCCATGAACAAAGGCAAGCAACACACGCTTAGCCAATGGTCCCAAGCCCACACTGATGGAGTGCTGGACATCGACGACTGCCTGCCCATCGACCTGGTGAGCGGTCGCTATATCCACTTGGTGCAGGGCCCACACCGACCGATCCTGCAGCAGAACGACTACATCGTCCTGAACTGAACCCTACCCGAACGGGGTATGGCGCCTACCGGCCATCTGCCTGACAGTGCAATCAGTCCCTCAGCCTGATAACAAGCACAACTCAAGGTGGGTCCCCATGCGTAAAGCCTTTATCGCTCTGTTCAGCGCCGCATTGCTCGTCTCCTCCACCTTGACTCAGGCCGCCGACGACCCAGGCAATACCTTGCGCATCTACAACTGGGCGGACTACATCGGCGACACCACCCTGGCCGATTTCCAGAAGGCCACAGGGATCAAAGTGATCTACGACACTTACGATTCCTACGAAACCGTGCAAGGCAAGCTGCTTTCCGGGCACTCCGGGTACGACCTGGCCCTGCTCAACGCCTCCCTGGTGCCGCTGCTGATCAAGGGCGGAGTCTTTCAGCCGCTGGACAAGTCCCAACTACCCGACTGGAAGAACCTTGACCCTGTGGTGCTGAAAAGCCTGCAAGCCCACGACCCCGGCGTCACCTATTCCGCGCCCTACACCTGGGGCAGCAATGGGGTGACCTACAACGTCGACATGATCAAGGCGCGGATGCCGGACGCCCCGCTCGGCTCCCTGGCGATGATCTTCGATCCCAAAATCGTGTCGAAATTTGCCGACTGCGGCATCACCTTCATGGACTCACCCACCGACATGATTCCTCTGGCCCTGACCTACCTCGGCCTGGACCCCAACAGCGTCGCGCCAAAAGACTTGAAGGCTGCCCAGGACGTGCTGATGGCCGTACGCCCGTACATTCGCAAATTCGACTCCAGCGGTTTCATCAATGGCCTGGCCAATGGTGACCTGTGCCTGGCAACCACGTGGTCAGGCGACTACGCCACCTCCCAGGCACGGGCGACGGAAGCCGGCGCCACTATCAAGCTGGACTACTTCATTCCCAGAGAAGGCTCGTTGATCTGGTTCGACAACTTCTACATTCCCACCGACGCCCCCCATGTCGCCAATGCCCACAGGTTCATCGAATTTCTCCTGCAACCCAGCACGATGGCCGGCGTCAGCAACACCATTCACTACGCCAACAGCAACCTGGCGTCCAAGCCGCTGGTCAACGCCGATATCCGCGACAACCCGGCTATTTACCCGGACCCAGCGACGATGCAACGCCTGTTCACCCAGCAAAGCCAGTCACCCGCCGCGGTGCGCCTGATCACCCGTACGTGGAACGCCGTTAAGACCGGCAAATGACTTCCAGCCATTGAAGGTAAATGCCATGACTCTGCCCAATCCTGAATTCTTCGCCCAGTTCAACCACGAGCAACTGGACGCTGCGGATAAAGCCCACTATATGCACGGCTTCCACATGTTCGACGAGCACCGCGAACAGGGCTCATTGAATATCGCCGCAGGAGACGGTGCCTATATCTATGACACCCACGGCAATCGTTACCTGGACGCGGTCGGCGGCATGTGGTGTACGAATATTGGCCTGGGCCGTGAGGAAATGGCCGACGCCATCGCCGACCAGGTGCGCCAACTGGCCTACTCCAACCCGTTTTGCGACATGGCCAACGTGACCGCCATCGAACTGTGCGCCAAATTGGCAAGCCTGGCCCCGGGCGACCTCAATCATGTGTTCTTGACCACCGGCGGTTCCACTGCGGTGGATACGGCCTACCGGCTGGTGCAGTTCTATCAGAACAGCCGCGGCAAACCGACCAAGAAGCACATCATCTCGCGCTTCAGTGCCTATCACGGCAGTACATTCCTGACGATGTCCATCGGCAACAAAGCCGCGGACCGCGCGCCGGAATTCGATTTCATGAGCGACCTGTTTCACCACATCTCCTGCCCTAATTACTACCGGGCGCCGGAAGGGATGAGCGAAGCGGACTTTCTCGACTTCCTGGTGAATGAGTTCGAAGACAAGATCCTGACCCTCGGCCCGGACAACGTGGCCGCGTTCTTTGCCGAACCCATCATGGGCTCCGGTGGTGTGATCATTCCCCCCAAGGGCTATCACCGGCGGATGTGGGAAATCTGCCAACGTTACGACCTGCTGTATGTCGCCGATGAAGTGGTCACCTCGTTTGGACGCCTGGGCGCATTTTTCGCTTCCGAGGACGTCTTTGGCATGCAGCCGGACATCATCACCACCGCCAAGGGCTTGACCTCCGGCTATCTGCCGCTGGGCGCGTGCATTTTTTCGGAGCAGATCTGGCAGGTGATCGGCGAGCCAGGCAAGGGCCGCTGCTTTACCCATGGGTTCACCTACAGCGGACATCCTGTCAGCTGTGTAGCGGCACTGAAGAACATCGAGATCATTGAGCGCGAGAACCTGCTGGCCCATGTCGAGGAGGTGGGCACCTACCTGGAGCAGCGCCTGCAAACCCTGGCTGCACTGCCGCTGGTAGGCGATATTCGCTGTCAGCGCCTGATGGCCTGTATTGAGTTTGTCGCCGATAAACACACCAAGGCATTGTTGCCGGATGCGGTGAATATTGGCGAACGCATCCACCTGCGGGCCCAGGCAAAAGGTTTGCTGGTACGCCCTATCGGGCATTTGAACGTGATGTCGCCGCCGCTGATCATCACCCACGCACAGGTGGACGAGGTGGTCGAGACCCTGCGCCAGTGCATTCTCGACACCGCGAGCGAACTTCGCCAGAGCGGCGATTACCAGGGACGATGAGCCGCAACGCCGAGCCTGCTTCGAGGTTTTTGCCGGGATGCTGGCCGGCGGGTAGACTGGCCAGCATGAACGCACCGATTGATCCGCGCCCCGCCCTCGGCACCCAGGCACTCGAAGCCTGGCACGACGCCTTGGCCCAGGCGTTTATCCAGGTCGATGAAGCAGCATTCCTCGAGCACCTCGCCGCCGCGCTGTGTGCCCTGTGCCCCATCGAATCGATGATGATCAGCCTGGAGCGTCAGGGCCAGGCGCCACGCCTGCTCTATCAGCAAGGCATCCCACCGGATCATCAGGACGAAATCATCCATCGCTACTTCTCCCGTGGCTACCAGTTGGACCCCTTCTGTCTGGCCGTCGATAAAGGCTTGGCGGAGGGCTTCTACTCGTTGGCGGAAATCGCGCCGGATGACTTTTTCAACAGTGAGTACTACAAGACCTATTATCTGCGCAGCGGCGGCGCGCTGGAGAGTTACTACATCGTTGACCTGTGCCCACGCAGCAAGCTTTCCCTGTGCATGTTCCAGGGACTCAGCGCCGGCCAATTCAGCGATGCGCAACTGGCCATACAGCGCTCAGCGCACCCGGTGATCCGCGCGCTGTTGCACCGGTTTGGCACAACAGGTGGGTTGGACAAGATGGTGGGCGACCCAGCCTTAAGCCAAACCCGCGTGCATCAACAGATCGAAGCGGCCTTCATGGGTTTTGGCGGTGGGCTGCTGACGGTGCGTGAGCGCGAAATTGCGCACTTGATCCTGCGCGGGCACTCGGTGAAATCGACAGCGCAAGTGCTGGGGATTTCGCCGGAGACGGTGCGCATGCATCGCAAGCATGTGTACACCAAGTTGGTCATCAACTCCCAGGCGGAGCTGTTTGCATTATTTATTGAATGGATGACGCGGCAGCAGTAGGGTTTACGCCCCTCCCTTTTCGCAGGCGCCCACCGATGACCTGGTTTTCCGACCCCGATGCCGTCGCCCGCTACGCCGAAGGTCCTGTGCGCCTGGTGCCCGGTTTCGATGGCCTGCAGCGCATGACCACCCTGTTGTTGCGCGAACACGTACCGGCAACGGGCAATGTGCTGGTGCTGGGTGCGGGTGGAGGCCTGGAATTGAAGCGGTTTGCGCACGCCGAGCGCGGATGGCGGTTCGTGGGGGTGGACCCCTCGGCTGAGATGCTGAAGCTGGCCGAGGCAACCTTGGGCCCGTTGATGGAACGGACCCAGTTGCATGAAGGCTATATCGACACGGCGCCGCTGGGGCCTTTCGACGGTGCTACGTGCTTGCTGACTTTGCATTTCATCCCAGCCGAGCAGCGCCTGCAAACCCTCAAGGCGTTGCGGCAACGCCTGCTGCCGGGCGCGCCGCTGATCGTGGCCCATCACAGTTTCCCGCAAGCGCCGCAGGACAAAATCCGTTGGTTGAAGCGCTACGCGGCGTTCGCAGCGGACTCGGGCGTGCCGGCAGCGGATGCCGAGCGGGCGATTGCGGCAATCAGTGAAAAGTTGCCGGTGTTGTCACCCGAGACCGATGAAGCCTTGATGAGAGAAGCCGGGTTTGAAGGTGTCGAACTGTTCTACGCCGGCTTCAGCTTCAAGGGATGGGTGGGCTACAAGCCGCGCTAGCGAGTTTACCAACTGCCGGAGGCGCCACCGCCGCCACTAGAGCCACCACCCCCTGAGGAACTGCTGCTGGAACTGGAGCTGCTGGAGCTCGAACTCGATCCACCGCCCGAAGACCCCGACCCGCCGCTGGTCTTGCCAAAGATGAACAGCGCGGCAAACGAGGCAATCGGGAACGCGTACAGCCAGCCATTACGGCCGAGTTCCATCAGCACCCCCGCCGCCACATACACGCCTACCGCTGCCAGCAGCCGTGCAACAAAACCCACGCGGCTCTGCTTCCAGGCGTCCTTCATGATCACCAACAGCACCAGGTACAACCCCAGAACGACCAGCGCACCCAATGGAAATACCAGCCAGTGGATAAAGTTGACGTCAGCATATCGCTGATCAACCACCACCAAACCCAGGATGTAGACCAGCAGGCCGATCACGCCGTAAAACACCGAACGTGCCATCCACAATGCACCGAAGGTCGCGCCGCCGATCAGCATGATCAGTGGCATCACCAGCAGAAACATCGCCCAGTCGCGGCCCTCACCCACGATCACCAGCAGCAACGTGGCAACCACCGCGGCAATCAAGGCGCGGCGCCACGGCAGTTTGCCGGCACTGATCAGCACGCCGCCAATGGCGCCTATGACAAACGCCAGCGCGATTGCGATGAACTGCGGATTGACCCTTGTCGCTGCGGCTTTAGGCAAATCACCGCCATCCACCAGTACCACCAGGTCGTTCACGCCCTGGGAGACACCGCCGACGAAATCCCCCTGGCGAAAGGCCGGGGTGATGTGTTCTTCGATGATGCGATGCGCGAGCAAATCTGTGACCGTGCCTTCCAGGCCGTAACCCACCTCAATGCGTACCTTGCGGTCGTCCTTGGCCACCACCAGCAGGATGCCGTCATTGACGTCCTTGCGCCCCAGCTTCCAGGCGCGGAACAGTTGGTTGGCGTAGTCCTCGATGCTCGCGCCGCCGGTGGTGGGCACCAGCAGCACAGCCACTTGTGAGCCTTTACGTTGCTCAAGATCGGCGAGTTGGTTTTTCAGACGGGTGGTGGTGCTGGCATCCAGAGTGTTGGTGAGGTCGATCACCCGTTGGTCGAGGGCGACGCCAATCGGCGAGGTATCCGCCTGGGCGGTGCCCAACACGCCTAAAAACACCAGCGCCATCAGACTCAAGACGGACTGCCGCAGAATCGCCATCATGTTTTGTTACCTGAAGTTTCTTCCTGAAGGCCGCGACTTTACCTTATCTGCGCTATATCGCGTGACCCCGCGCCGATGACTATCTAAACTCCCTCCACGCATAGCAAAACGCCATAACCGGGAAGCCCATGGACCTACGCCACCGCAATAATGTCAGTGTGATGGGCAACGGCCGCTCGACCCTGGTGTTTTCCCACGGCTTCGGCTGCAACCAAGCCATGTGGAATTATCTCGCACCGCAATTTTTCGAGCGTTTCCGCGTAGTGATGTATGACCTGGTAGGCGCCGGCCTGTCGGACCTCAGTGCATTCGACAAGGCCAAATACAGTGCCCTGGACGGTTACGCGCGCGATTTGAACGAGATCATCGACGCTTTCGCCGTGGGCCCGGTGATCCTCGTGAGCCATTCGGTGAGCGCCATGATCGGCACCCTCGCCGACCGCCACGCCCCCGGCCGCATCGCCGCCCACGTCATGATCGGCCCCTCGCCGCGCTATATCGATGCCGACGGTTATGTCGGCGGCTTCAAGTTGGCGGATATCCAGGACCTGCTCGACACCCTCGACAGCAACTACCTCGGCTGGTCCAGCGCCATGGCCCCGGTGATCATGGGCGCGCCGGGGCAACCGGCGTTGAGTGAAGAATTGACCGACAGTTTCTGCCGCACCGAACCTGAGATCGCCAAGCAATTTGCACGGGTGACGTTCATGTCGGACAACCGCCAGGACGTGATCGGCCTGGCCACGCCGGTGCTGATCCTGCAATCGAGCGACGACCTGATCGCCCCCGTGGCCGTGGGCGAGTACCTGCACAGCGTGTTACCCAACAGCACCTATTGCCTGGTGGACAACGTCGGCCATTGCCCGCACATGAGCGCGCCGCAAGCGTGCGCGGCGGCGATGGAAAGTTTCCTGGCGCCGTGGGTGGTCGCCGATGTCGGCTGAGTTGTTCGACAGCGCCGCCTGCGCCCTCGCCGTCACGGCGCAGGACGGCACGATCCTGCAAGCCAATTCGCGCTTCAGCGAGTGGCTGGGGTTCAGCACGACCGAGCTGTGCGGCAAGCGCTTCCAGGATTTGCTGACCATGGGCGGACGGATCTTCCATCAGACCCACCTGGCGCCGATGCTGCGCATGCGTGGCAGCGTCACCGAAGTCAAACTCGACATGCTGCACCGCGACGGCCACAAGCTGACCGTCCTGCTCAACGGCATCAAGCGTGAGCAGGACGACGGCACGCTGTACGACCTGGCGCTGTTCGGCACCACCGACCGCGACAAGTACGAGCGCGAGCTGCTCAATGCACGCAACTTCGCCGAAGCGCTGTTGCAGGAAAAGACCGCCACTGAACTAGCCCTCAAACAGGCCCAGGCCGAATTGAGCGAGGCCTATGCCATCGCCCAGCGTCGCGCGCTGTTTGCCGAGCAGATGGTGGCGATTGTCAGCCATGACTTGAAGAACCCGCTGACGGCAATCCGCATGGCTTCGGATTTTCTCAACCGTGGCGACCGCACCGCCAAGGAGCACCAACTGCTCGGGCACATTGGCCAGTCGTCCGAACGTGCCCAGCGCATGATCGCCGACCTGCTGGACTTCACCCAGGCGCGCGTCGGCCAGGGCATCACCATCAAGGCCGCGCCGTTGGATTTGCATGAGGTGATTCATCGGGCCGTGGATGAACTGCGCGTGGCGTTTCCCAAGGCAACGCTGGAGCATCTCGTCGAAGGCAATGGCGATGCGAGCCTGGACGCCGACCGCGTGCAGCAGATCATTGGCAACCTGGTGGCCAACAGCGTGGCGTATGGCGACCTGCAACGGCCCATCACCGTCACATCACGGTTGGGACAGGGTAAGTGCGAAGTATCAGTACACAACCACGGCAAGGTCATCCCCGAAGCCTTGCTCACCGAGCTGTTCGAACCTATGACCCGTGGGACCGACCAAGGCAGTGACGTGCGCAGCGTGGGCCTTGGCCTGTATATCGTTCGCGAATTGGCCAGAGTGCATGGCGGCGATGTGGCGGTGAGTTCCTGTGTCACGGGCGGCACCACGTTTACCGTCAACTTTCAGCCAACGTAGGCGCTGCCCTGCATCACCGGCTCTACGCTGCCCGTCAGCACCACACCGCCCTCGCCCGCCCAGTGCACGGTCACCGTGCCGCCGTCGCATTGCACTTCGACGGTATCGTCCAGCAGTCCTCGTCGAATCCCATTGACCACCGCGCCACAGCAACAGGAACCCGAGCCCAACGGCACACCGCCGCCGCGCTCCCAGATGCGCAGGCGGATATGGCCTCGGTCAAGCACCTGCACAAAATGCACATTGGTCTTGGCCGGGAACAACGGGTGAATTTCCAGCGCCGGGCCCAAGGCCGCCACATCGACAGCCGCGATGTTTTCCACAAAAAACGTGCAATGCGGGTTGCCCATGCTGCACGCCGCCGGATTGCCGTCGATGGACAAGGTATGGGTGTCCATGGACTCGGCCAACGGCACGGCCGACCAATCCAGCGACGGCTCGCCCATGTTCACCGACACTTGCCGCCCCGCTGCCCGCGTACACATCAGCAAGCCACGGTCGGTACGCAGCACCACCGAGTCCGCGCCCGCCTCATGCATCAAGCGATCGGCCACGCCACGGGTGGCGCTGCCGCAGGTGGCCAGCGGCGTGCCGTTGGGGTTCCAGAACTTGATGCGCGCGACGGCGTCATCACAATCGAGTATCACCGCCAGTTGGTTGAAGCCAATTCCGGTGTGGCGGTTGCCGAGTTGACGGGCGATTTTCGCGGTGATCGGATCGTCCAGGCCTCGGCGGTCGATGATGATGAAATCATCGCCATGGGCGTGCATTTTCACAAATGGCAAGGGCATGGGCTGTCCTGTGGTCGACCGGTGGTGAGCTGAAGGATACCCTGAACCGGCCCAACCTTATCGAGAGCCCCCATGCTAATTGTCTTCAGCGGACTGCCCGGCACCGGCAAGACCACCCTTGCCCAGGCACTGGCGCGCCAGATCGGCGCGGTGTACCTGCGCATCGACGTGATTGAGCAGGCAATCCGTGATGCGGGTGTGCTGGCGGGCGACGTGGGCGCCAGCGGTTATAGGGTGGCGAATGACTTGGCGCTGAGCAACCTGCGATTGGGGCAGACGGTAGTGGCTGACTGTGTGAACCCGGTCCAGGAAAGTCGGGAGGCGTGGAAGACCTCGGCGGCAACGGCGGGTGTGGCGTTGCTGGATGTTCGGGTGATTTGCTCAGACCGGCAGGAACATCAGCGGCGAGTGGAAACGCGTACGGGGGATATACCCGGCCTGGCCCCACCCACTTGGGAGTCGGTGCTAGCGCATGAATACGAGGCTTGGGCTGAAGTGCCGCTCACGCTCGACACTGCACTCATGACGCCGGATCAGGCTGTGACAAGGGTGCTGGCAACCCTCAGAGCACACTCCCCATCGCCTTCATCAACACCAGATCCCGTCCATAGATATCCGGCGCATACACCAAACTGCCCTCGCGATTGACCTCCACCGTCCAGTAACTCAACAACACCGGCACCGGCGTGGCCAACCTGAATTCATGAGTCACACCGGTGGCCAGCAGCTCATCGGTGCGGGTGCGCTCGGCCGGACTCACAAGCAGATCTCGCAGCAGTAGCGGCTGCTCGACCCGCACACACCCCGAACTGAACGCCCGCGGCCCTTTGGTGAACAGCGGCTGGCTCGGCGTGTCATGCAGGTACACCGAATACGGGTTTGGAAAGCGCATCACGATCTTGCCCAGCGGGTTGCGCGGGCCGGCTTCCTGGCGCAGCAGGATATTGCCGGGGCGAGCCCAGTCGATTTGCTCGGGCGCCAGCGGGTGGCCCTCGGCGTCAAGTACTTGCAGGTTTTGCTGGCGCAGGTATTCGGGGTTGAGGCGGATGGCCGGGAGTTTGTCCTCGCGCATGATGGTGGGCGGGATGGTCCAGGTGGGGTTGAGGGTCAAGCGGGTGATGCGCGACTTGAGCAGCGGCGTCTGCCGTTCGGCGCGCCCGACCTGCAGACGGGTTTGCCAGACCGGGATGCCACTTTGGTACACGCTCAGTTGTGCGGCGGCGACATTGACCAGCACGCCTTCGGGCTCCAGATCCTGGGCTAGCCAGCGGAAGCGTTCAAGGTTGATGCGCAGTTGTTCGCGCCGGACCAGCGGACTGATGTTCAATTCGGCCACGGTGCCGGCGCCGATCACGCCGTCGGCCTGCAGCGAGTGGCTGAGCTGGAAGGCCTTGACCGCCTTGACCAATTCATCGCGGTACTGCTTGCCGCTGGGGGCCTTGGCCAGGTAACCGCCACTGATCAGGCGCCGCGCCAGCTCCGGCACGCGGGGGTCTTCCATGCCGGGGCGCAGCAGCGGGCCACTGGCGACCGGGTCCCAATGCGGCAACGGTTGCTGGCGCACGCTGGAATAGGCGTTGCGCAAGCTGCGATACAAGTCGGCACTGGGCCGTGCCTGGTCGAACGCCTGGGCCATGTCTTGCAGGCCTGTGGCGGCAAACGCCAGCACTTCAACGTTAGGGTCGCGGGTGGGTGGTTGGGAATGCCACAGCGGTTCGAAACGCGATTGCTGCAGGCGACCGTAATGCAGATCCTGCAGGGCTTGCAGATAGTGCTGGCTGCTGGCGATGTCGCTGCACAGCACGTTGGCCGTGGCATCCTCCGCAGGCAAGCTATAGTGGGTGGGGTCCAGGCCGTCATCGGCGAGCATCAGCAACTGAGATTGCAGGGCTTGTCGGCGCTCATCGGCGGACCACAGCGGCACATTGCCTTGCTGCTGGTAGAAGGCTTGCAAGCGCAGTTGGGCGGTGGCGTCGAGCTGCGGCGCCAGGCCGGGGCAGACACTCGGCAGTTGCGCCAACGCCTGTTGCACGGGGGCCAGATCGACTGGCGCCGGGGTGGTTACCGGCAACGGCTCGACCGGCAGCGCGTCGGCTGTCGCGACCAATGGTGCAACGAGCAGGCAAATGCTCAAGTAACATGCGTGTTTTTTGAACAATTGACCAGGCTCCAATCCACACCGGGGGACACTTCGTAGATGCTGACTTTCATGCGCCGCCTCGGTTTGATGACCGTGGCGTTGGCTACCTTGAGCAATTTTGCGCTCGCCGCCAATCAGACCTCTCCTAACTTGTATAGCAGCCTGGCGCGCTCGGCTCCAGAACTCAATCCCACCGTACTCAAAAGCGCCCTCAACGCCGTGCAGTGCGCGGTCAATAACGGCGAGGAACGTTCCGAGCGCCTAGCGGTTATTGACTACTCCCAGCCTTCGACCGCCCGTCGGCTGTGGATCTTCGATCTGCGCAAGAAGACCCTGGTGCTGCGCGACCTGGTGGCCCACGGCGCCAAATCCGGGGAAAACTTCGCCACCCAGTTCTCCAACCTGGAAGGCAGCCACCAGTCCAGCCTGGGCTTGTTCCGCACCCAGGAGAGCTACCTGGGCACCCACGGCTATTCACTGCGCATGGACGGCCTGGAGCCGGGTTTCAACGACCAGGCCCGCGACCGCGCCATCGTGATTCACGCCGCCGATTACGTGAGCCCCTTGTGGAGCAAGCGCGAAGGCCGTATCGGCCGCAGCCAGGGTTGCCCGGCCGTGCGTCCGCAGGTGGCGCGCCAAGTGGTGGACAAGCTCAAGGATGGGCAGTTCATGTTTTCGTGGTACCCCGACCAGCGCTGGTTGAAGTCTTCGACCTACCTCAATTGCAAACCCCAACAGGTGGCGAGTAGTCGTACAATCCGTGGCGGATAGCCTGTCCCCATAGATAAAGAAGAGAACCACGCATGCTTCTACACCACTCCACCTGGATCGAGATCGGGCAGTTTCTGGAACGCAGCCGCACGGTGGTGATTCCCATCGGCTCCAACGAACAGCACGGCCCTACCGGCCTGCTGGGCACCGACTGGATGTGCCCGGAAATCATCGCCCATGAGGCGCAGAAGAACGCCGACCTGCTGATCGGCCCCACCTTCAACATCGGCATGGCCCAGCATCACCTGGGCTTTCCCGGCACCATTTCCCTGCGCCCTTCCACCTTTATCGCCGCGATTGGCGATTGGGTGCGCTCGCTGGCCGGGCATGGTTTCGAGAAGATCCTGTTTCTGAACGGCCACGGCGGCAATATCGCCACGATCGAAGCGGCCTTTTCCGAGCTGTACGCCGAGGCCAGCTTCGCCCGCCGCCCGGCCGGGTTTGCCTTGAAGCTGGTGAACTGGTGGGATTTGGAAGGGGTGAACGACCTGGCGCAACGCCAATTCCCGGTGGGCCATGGCAGCCATGCCACGCCGTCGGAGATTGCGGTAACCCAATGGGCCTACCCGGACTCGATCAAGACGGCTGATTATTCACCGCAAATCGCCAATACCGGGCCGATCCGTGAAGCGCTGGACTTCCGCGCGCGCTTCCCTGATGGACGCATGGGCTCGGACCCGGCGCTGGCGACGGTGGAGAAAGGTGGGGAGCTGGTGGCGTTAGCGGCGCAGGGGTTGGTCAAGACAGTGAACAGCTTCGCCAACGAAGCCAAGCCCTGAGCCATACATAAATCCACATGTGGGAGGGGGCTTGCCCCCGATAACAGTGTGTCAGCTACAGATGCTCTGGCTGATTCACCGCTATCGGGGGCAAGCCCCCTCCCACATGTGGTTTATGTATTGCCTGGAATTATTGGCATTCCTTGGCAGCAAGCTCAAGCCGCGACGGCGTAATCGTCGACGCCAGCGGCTTGCGCTCATACAAGAACACCTTGCCGCCGTCCTGGGACTTGTAGGCTTCCAGCACATCGTCGGCGGCAATCTTGCTGGTCAACACCACTTTAGCGTGGCGCGAGTTCTGCGTCACGGTGGAGGTGATCTTGTGTTTTTCCAGCTTGGGCAGCACGCACTGCACATAGGCTTCAGGCGTTTTGCTGGTCTGCAAGGTCAGGGTTGGAGCGTTGGGGGCGGAAACACAACCGGCCAACATCAGAGAAGCAAAGGCCAAGGCCGGGGCGAAAAAAGCGCGCATGAAAAATTCCTGATCATAAAAAATAAAGGTTCACATCAACCTGCACGAACCAACGCCTTGAGCGAGGCATCGAACTGCTTCAAGGCATCCAGTTGCACGTCCCGCTGCTGCTCGATCTGCGCAGCAATTTCCGGCGCGGCCTGGTCATGCACCCACACCGACGGCACCTGCTTGTGCACCGAGCCTTCGGCCTTGGCGATGTATTGCAGGTTCGCATCATAGAACCGCGCAATAAAACGCGCCTCGACCTGGTCGTTACGCTGGGTCAGCAGTTGGTTATGGGTATCGAGCATCACCACCACATCGGGGTGAGCCTGCACCAAGGCATCCAGGTTGTCGTAGACCGTCACCGACAAAAAGGTTCCCTGCAGCGAACTCATCAACCAATCGATGGCCAGTTCCGGGTCGGAGCTGTTGACGAACGCCTGGCGGATACGGCCGTCGAGGGCACCCTTGGCGCCATTCAAGGCCATGTCGTGGTAGCGTTCAAGGTAGCCGAGGTTGTCGCGGGTGCTGTCAGTCAGCAATACACCCACCGACTGCGCGTGTTGCAGGGAGTCTACGCTACCGTTGATAGGTAGCAAATGGCTCGTACGCAGATCATCGGCGATTGCCGCGTTGTTGATAGCAACCGTGCCGAGCATCAAAGCCATCAACGCCAGCTGAATAAACGTCCTCATCGCGCATTTCCTTGAACAGCGTCTCGATGGGGTGATTTTCCGCTTTTCCTGCAAAAACAGAACTTGCGATCCTTGATGGTGACTATTATCTGAACCGATAGTGCTGACATAAAACTTATAAGGACCACGCCATGAAGCCCCACCAGAAAACCTTCGACCGCATCCGCGAAGCCGTACTACCGGAGTTTCGCGAGCGGGTCGCCGATTACCTGGTCGACTATGAACACGTGCTGCAGGACGAGGCAGCCGACGCCGATCAAATCAGCGCCAGCGCCCAGCAACTGCGCGGTTACCTGCGGGGTTTGAACACCACACGGGTGCTGGGCATGGCGGATTGGGAAGACCTCGACCGCCGTGTGAAGGAGGATTGGCTACGCGTGGTGGAAGCCGAATAACTGGCGTGGCGTGTCGATCAATAAAGCCTGCGCGACTGCTGCCGACCAGCCCAGGGCTTGGCGTTGCTCAATCACTGCGCCATAGCCGATAGACGCTTCATGCTGAGTGTGCGGCCAGTCACTGCCCCACACCAACCGATGCAGGCCAAAGCTCTGTTGCAGCAACGGCATGGCTTGGTGGGCAAACTCAAGGTTCTGCGCCGCGCTGCCAGCCAAGCGATAGATACCCGAGACTTTCAGCCACAGCTGGCCGCCGAGCCCGAGCGCCAGCAAATCGGTAAAGCCGCGCTGATCGACGCCCAGTCGCGCGTCGGGTCGCCCGAAATGATCGATCACCAGTTTCACCCCGAACGGCAGCAGTTGCCGCACCAGGTGCGGCAGGTCGTCCAGCTCGCGGTGCAATTCCACGTGCCAGTCCAGCTCGACAATATGCTCAAAGAACACTTTCCATCCCGGCTCAGTGAAGTCCGGCAGTGCCCTGCCCACCAGGTTCAGCCGCACGCCCACGACACCTGAGCGCGCCATGGCGTGCAGGGCGTCGCGCGGGATATCGCATTCAACCACCACCACGCCGCGCAACCGATCGGGGGCCTGCTGCAAGGCGGACAGCAGGTAGCGATTGTCAGTGCCCAGGAAGCTGGGCTGCACCAGCACGCCATGGCTCAAGCCGTTGGCGTGCAAGTGCCCGAGGTAATCCGCCAGCGTGGCGTCGTAGCCAGGGGTGTAGCGACGTTCGCCGGCCAGGGTCAGCGTGCGACTGAACACATGGGCGTGGGCGTCGATGCCGGTGATGGAGCAGTTATCAAGCATGGGGTTCGTCTTTCAAGAGTAAAAAAGGGTCAAGCCTGGGCGCGCTGGCCGGTCACCACGTTGTCGGCGGGCGCTGCTTCCAGCACGCGGCCACGGGTTTCCGGCAGGCACAGTGCGGCGATCACCGCGACGCCGTAGGCAATCCCGGCATCGATGCCAATGGCCGAGCCGAGGGACATGGAGTCGCTCATGTGCCCCACCAGAAATGGAAACACGGCCGACAGCACGCGCCCGAAGTTGTAGCAAAAGCCCACGCCGGCACCGCGCACATCCGCCGGGTACAGCTCGTTGAACAACGCCCCGAGGCTGGCCGGAATGCCAGCTGCGAAAAAGCCCAGCGGGAAGCCGAGGAACAGCATCTGCGTGTTGGTCAACGGCAGGAACACATAGGCCTGCACGGTGATCACGCAGCACAGCGCGAACAGCACGATGTTCTTGCGCCGTCCGATGCGATCAATCAGCAGACCGCTGGCGATGCAGCCACACCAGAAGGCAAAGATGATCACCGCCAGGTAGCCGCCGGAGTTGAGTACCGACAGGTTGCGCTCGGTCTTGAGGAAGGTCGGCAGCCAGGTCATCACCGCGTGATAACCGCCGTGGGCACCCAGGCCCAGCAGGCCGCCGAACAACGTGACGCGAATCAGCTCAGGACGGAAGATGCCGGCCAGCGACTTGAAGAAACTCTGTGGAATCGCCTGTTCTTTTTGCAGGCGCTGGAAGCTGTCGGGCTCCTCGACATTGCGGCGCACCCAGATAATCAGGAACGACGGCAGCAAGCCCACCACAAACATCACACGCCAGGCCATGTCCTGCGGCACAAACGAATAGATCAGCGCAAACACCCCGACCGCTACACCCCAACCCACGGCCCAGGCGCTCTGCACGGTGCCCATCACCTTACCGCGGTACTTCGGATTGATGGTCTCGGCCATCAACACCGCGCCCGCCGCCCACTCACCGCCGATGCCAAAGCCTTGCAGCGCCTTGACGATCAGCAACTGGTGGAAACCCGTGACAAACGCCGACAAAAAGGTGAAGAACGAGAACCACAGGATCATCCACTGCAAGGTGCGCACCCGGCCGTAGCGGTCGGACAAAGTACCGCCGACCCATCCGCCAATGGCCGACGTGATCAACGTGACGGCGCTGATCAACCCTGCATCGCCCTTGGTCAAGGCGAAGGCAGCGATGAGTGCCGGGATCGCCAAGCCGAACATCTGCACTTCCAGTGCGTCGAGGGACCATCCGCCGAAGCAGGCCCAGAACGTTTTGCGCTCCCGAGGAGTGACTTGGCGATACCAACTGAACATGATTTTTATCCTTATAGGTCAAACGCGAGGCAGCCGGGCGCGAACCGTGCCGCAGCCGGGCCAGTGTTGGGCAAACAGTTAAAGGTGCGGGTGTCGGGTCAGCGAATGTCCACGCGGTAGCGGAAGTGCTCGGCGTGCCCGCGGGAGCGTCGCCACTCCAGGGGTTGGCCGGCGTAATCGCGGGCCAGGCGCTCGATCACCACCACCGGGCTGTTGACCGGCACCTGCAGCAAGCGCGCGTACACCTCGTTGACCGATTCGGCGGTCAGGGTTTCCTCGGCCGAGGCCACCACTTGCCCGCAGACGTCTTCATACACCGGATACAGCAACGGGCCTTGCTGGGACAGATCGATATCCAGCAACGCCTGGAAGCGCGTGCGCGGTAGCCATATCTCTTCGGCCAGCAGCGGCTGCACATCAAACAAACGGGTACGCAGGATGCGGATCACCTCGGCTTCGGGCGCCAGGCCCAACGCCTCACTGACCGCCGACGGCGCGGCCAGGGATTCAACCGTGAGGATGCGGCTCTCCGGCACTTGCCGCTCGCCCGCAGGACCTTGAAACCGGAAGAAGCGAAACAGCGAGGACTGGAATTGCGGGCGGCGCACGAAGGTGCCCCGGCCCTGCTGGCGCTCAAGAATGCCTTCGCTCACCAACGCATCGACGGCCTTGCGCACCGTGCCGGTGGACAGTTCGTACTCAGCGGACAGCACCGCTTCGGTGGGAATGGCTTCACCGGGGCGCCAGCGATTGTTGGCGATCTGCTCGACCAGGTGGTCGCGCAGGCGTTGGTAAAGCGGCAGACGGGCATCACTGGACAAGGTATTCATGGGGCCACATTCACTTTGTTATTTAGTCATATATATGAATATGGCGAGAGTATTTGTCCGCTGGGTGACGGCTGTCAAGCTCGTCACCGCACCTAGAGGATGAATGGTCGGTTACAGCACTGGGCGTTGCTGCTGCACCCACGCCTGCACGGAGGGCCGCTGCCACTGGCGCTGCGCGTATTCCACCAACTCGGCGGGCACGCTGTCGCCGTTGAGGATCAGGCGATTGAGCATCACCGCCAGGTCCACATCGGCAATCGACCACGCGCCGAACAGATACGCCCGGTTACCCGCCAACAGCGCCTGGGCCGCACTGATCAGCTTGCGCGCCGCCGCTTCGGCCACAGGGGACAAGGGCGGCATCTTCTGCCCGTAGAACACCACCATCGTCGAACGCTCCTGGCGGATCGGCAGCAAGTCACTGCGCAACCACGCCTGCACCTGCCGCGCCCTCGCCCGCTGCTTGGGATCGGCCGGATAGACCGGCGTCTCGGGGTAAGTCTCTTCCAGGTACTCAGTAATTGCCGAAGACTCCGACAGCGCAAAGTCTCCTTCTACCAGCGTCGGCACGCGCTGGGTCAGGGACAGTTGGGCGAAGTCGGCGGTCTGGTTCTGCGCGGCGTCCAAGTCCAGGGTCAAGGTGTCGAACGCCAGGCCTTTTTCCCGCAGGGTGACGAACACCGACATCGCGTAGGGGCTGGTATACAAATGATCAACATACAGGCGCAACGGACGCTGGCTCATAACGATTCTCCGTGAGTGGAACACCACGCTACGAGATGTGCGGCGAGAAAGACAATGCGCTGTTTTTATAGGGGCATTCCTGGTGGGAATAGCCGCATCCGCTGTGACGGCAACGCCTGCCAAGGTAGACTTGCCACCCTGCGCGCACCTGCGTAGCGCTGAAAAAGGATGTTCGTCTTGCACTTTCCCTTCGCCGTGTTTTTGTCGTTCTCCTGCGTTCCCTACGTTGCGTTGGCCAGTGATCTCCCCGCGCTGCCCGGTGAAGCGCAGTATCAGCAAGCCGCCGCCCTGTTGAAGAAAAGCGACGCCGAGTACGCCGACCTGATGCGCTCGGTGCTGGCCAAGAAAACACCTGCAGATGTGGACGAGAAGAAAGCGAACCTGGCGCTCATCCAACAACGCTTGAGCGAATCAGCGCAGGCAGGACATCCCGTTGCCGAATACCGCCTGATGCTCCTGTATCAGGTCTATTTGGTGCCCGGCAAAGAACAAGAGATGTGCCAACTGGCAATCTCAAGCCTGGAGCACGGCTTTGCCCCGGCCGCACTTTACGTCGACAACACTTGCCTGGACTATGTGATGGGCCCCAAGTATATGCCGGCGCTGCAAAACGCCCTGGCTAAAATGGACGACTTTGCACCTTACTACCCGCAGCCCGCCGTCTGGTTGACCTGCGGCGCGCCGCCCAAGGGCGTCGAGCTGCAATCAGGCAGCGAAAACGATTACCGCGCCGAACTCTATAAAGTGCTCGCCAGCCGAACCAATCGCAGAACCGCCCGGCCGTTGCGTATTGAATACCTTGAGAAAGCGCTGGCAACCAACGGCTGCCCCAACGCGCGCAAACGCCTGGAAATCGACCGGGACGCTCAATAGCCGCTAGCCAGAGAACCCGCCCGCGTCCAGAAACCTACGCTCGGCGTCGGTGGTAGCCCTGGCCAACACCTCGTTTCGATGGGGGAAGCGCCCGAACCGCTCAATGATGCGCGCGTGCTCCTTGGCCCAATGGTAAGTGTTGGCGTCCAGTTGCTGGTTCAGGACCAGTGAGCGCTGCTGATCCGCCGGGTCTTCGGAGTGTTCGAACGGCAGGTAACAGAACGCACGCAATGCCGGCTCAATCTGCTGATCCAATCCAGCGTCGACCATGCGCCTCGCATACAGGCGGGCCAATGGGTCGGTGGCGAACATATGGGCGGTACCGCGAAAGGAGTTGCGCGGGTATTGGTCTAGCAGGATCAGCAGCGCTAGGGCACCTTGTGCCGAGTCCAGCCAGTGTTCCAGTTCGCGCCGGGCGGCTTGCAGGTGGGCGGTGTGAAGGGTGTCGCGGAAAGTGGCGTCGAAGGCGTCATCCTTGGCGAACCAGCGTTTGGGGCCGGCGTGTTTCCAGAAGTCGAGGACGGATTGTGGGGTAGTCATGATGAGGGGCCTGCACAAACGATTTCACTGACAGTATCAGAATCCTTAGTGACGAATCGCGGCAACGCGTTAATTAATGTTATAGGATAACACCCCATTTCCGCCCTGCCCTGTGACCTTCGCCCATGACCGATGCTGTTCCCCTGCGCCAACGCCTGCTCTCCATCGATGCCCTGCGCGGCCTGGTGATCCTGTTCATGTTGCTGGACCATGTGCGCGAAACCTTCCTGCTGCACCGTCAGGTCAGCGACCCGATGACTATCGACAGCACCGAGCCCGCGCTGTTTTTCAGCCGCACCCTCGCCCACCTGTGTGCACCAGTATTTGTGTTGCTCACGGGCTTGTCGGCCTGGCTGTACGGCCAGAAATACCAGGGCCGGCGCGATGTGTCGGCGTTCCTGTTCAAGCGAGGGCTGTTCCTGGTGGTGCTGGAGTTCACCCTGGTCAACTTCGCCTGGACCTTCCAACTGCCGCCCAACGTGATCTATATGCAAGTGATCTGGGCGATTGGCGTGAGCATGATCGCCCTTGCGGCGCTGGTGTGGTTGCCGCGTCCGCTGCTGATCGTGTTGGCGGTGGTGATCATTGCCGGGCACAACCTGCTGGATGGGCTGCACTTCGAGGCCGGTTCGGCATTGCATATTCCATGGACGATCCTGCATGAGCGCAGTTGGATCGAAGTGGGCGACTCGCTGCGCCTGCGCGTCACGTATCCGGTGCTGCCGTGGATCGGTGTGATTGCCCTGGGCTACAGCCTCGGCCCGTGGTTTGCCAAAGGCATGCCGCCGGCGCTGCGCCAGCGTTATCTGTTGCTAGGCGGTGCAAGTGCATTGATAGGGTTCGTGGTGTTGCGAGCAGCCAACGGGTATGGCGAGAAACCGTGGCAAGCCTATGACAGTGGCGTGCAGACGCTGATGAGCTTTTTCAACATCACCAAATACCCGCCTTCGTTGTTGTTTCTGGCGCTGACATTGGGGATCGGGTTGCTGCTGTTGCTGGCGTTTGAGAAGGCGGGAAGCAAGCGCTGGATCAGCATGCTTGCCACCTTCGGCGCGGCGCCGATGTTCTTTTATTTGCTGCACCTGTATGTGCTGAAAATCCTCTACGTCACGTGTGTGGCGCTGTTTGGCCTGAATCACGGCAACTACTTCGGTTTTGACGGCATGGGTGCCATTTGGCTGGTCGCGTTGCTGCTGCCGCTGGCACTGTACGCGCCGGTCCATTGGTTCGCCGGGCTCAAGGCCCGGCGCCGCGACCTGGCCTGGCTCAAGTACCTATAGAAGCTCGATCTATGCGTGAGTCGAGGTGACAAGATCCACTCATGCGGCGACTAGGTGCACATAGAACGCGTGAAACATGAAATACGCACACACCGCCAGCGCCAGGCCCATGCAGCGGTTGAACACGGTAAACGCCGACGTCCCGTTGATTCGCCGCCCCAGCACCGTGCCGAATAATGCATAGAGCCACGGCGCACCAAACGCGCCAAACGCCAGCAACGCCGACACAACAGCAATCGACACCCCAGTGATATGCGCCGCCGGCAGCATGACGCTGGTGATCGGCAGCACCGCCATGATGCCCTTGGGGTTGAGCAACTGGATCACCAGGCCGTTCCAGAACGTGAGGGTCTTGGTCGGTGCGGTAGAAACTTTTTCATCGACCACCGTGCGCGCGGTGAACACCTGATAAGCCAGGTACAAGGTGTACACGCCGCCAATCAACGAGATATAGGGCAACGCCGCCTGGGAAATGATCGCCTCGCCGGTGTAGCCGAACAGCACGAACAACGCCAGCATCGCGCAGCCCACGCCGATGAAGAACCCGGTGGAACGGCGGAACTGGCCGGTGAGCCCGGCGTTGAGGCCCATGAAATTCACGGGGCCGGGGCTGTACATGACGCTGAAGGCGTAGAGGAAGATGTCCATGGAAGACCTGCAGTAGAGGGAGTGCGGCGAGTCTACTGAGGGGGGTTGGAGGGATTCTTGTACGTTTGTGGTTGGACTGGATGGGGATGCTGCGCATCCCAGCGGGAACAAGCTCCCTCGCCACAGGTATAGTGTTTGTCGAACTCTTCCGGATAAAACCAGACATGGATGCAATCAATCAAGGCAGTTGCCTCTGCGGTGCAATCACTTATCACGTTTCGACACCGCTCAAGGCCGCCACCCACTGCCACTGCAAAAAATGCCAGAAAGGGCATGGCGCTGCGTTCGCGACGTATGCCAGCGCGCGCCGATCAGACGTGACGATCCAGACTGTGCGTGACACGCTGAAAAGCTATGAGTCTTCGCCAGGTATCACCCGTCAATTCTGCTCAGAATGCGGTTCATCGCTGTTCTGGAGCGACGCTAAAGGAAAGTATCCAGAGTGGATTTCGATTGCGCTGGGCACGCTCGATACCCCGTTCAAGGTACAGAACCAGGCGCACAGTTGCATTGAGTCCAAGGCACCCTGGCTTGGTGGACAGTTCCTTTGAGTCCGCTCAACGCAAACGTTTCGATACGCAAACTGGAATAACTTTCAATATAGATCCCAGCCTTTCAAGGTCTTTAGGTAGAACTGGCGATAAGTACCCTGCGACGATTCGACAAGCCCGCTCGCCACAAGAGAACAAATGTGGGAGTTGTCGAGCTTCAGCGAGGCTACGATGGCAGCGTGTCAGGCGGCATCTCTATCGGCAGTGCCGCCGTCATCGCGGCCTCGCTGGGGCTCGACGGCTCCCACATTGGGTTTTGCAGTGTTAGAAAGGTCGTTACATCAACGGAATCGAGTAATTCACAAACACCCGATTCTGATCCTGGTCCCGCGCCACTTCACTGCGCGACACGCCATTGCGCCATCCGAACCCGACGTTCTTGAACGTGCCGCTCTGCACCACGTAATCCAGCGAGATATCGCGCTCCCACTCGCTGGCGTCGTTGCCGCTGGCAGTGCGGATGTGATCGCCCTTCAGGTACATCACCGACGCCTTCAACCCCGGCACGCCGAGTGACGCAAAGTCATAGGCGTATTGCGCAAAGGCGGTGCGCTCGCCGGCCTGGATGAAGGTTTGCACGGTACGGTCGGTGTAGAGGTACAGGCTGGAACCGCCCTCCCCTTTGTTCACCAGGCCGCCCTGGTTGAGTTGGGCGAAGTTGCTGTCGTCCGAAACTTGTTGGTAGCCGGCGGTGATCGCGTGCGGGCCCAGGGAGTAGATGAACGCCGCGCTCCAGGTGTTGTTGTCGATTTCACCGGTGCCGTTCTTGGTATAGCCGCCGAGTTTGTAACCTTCAGCACGGCCAGAAGTGGTGCTGTTCTTGCCGTCGGAAGTGGTCTTGAAGTAGTGCAGGTCGGTTTTCAACGAGCCGTAGTCGCCCAACGGCAATACGTGGATCAGCCCGGCGAAGTGCTGTTGATAATAGTCTTCGAGGTTGGCGTAGTAGTACTGGACCATCAGGTCCTTGGTCACCTGGTAATCGGCACCGGCGTAATTGAATTTGTTGCTTTCCTGGGTGCCGCCCGCCGCCGCCAGGCCGCTGCGGTCGCTGGAGCCACGGCCGGTGGTGTGTTGCAGTTGGCCGCCGATCAGGGTCAGGTTGTCGATGTCCTTGCTGGTGATTTGCCCACCTTCGAACGATTGCGGCAACAGGCGGCCGTCGTTGCTCACCAGGATCGGCAGGTTCGGCCGCAGGTAGCCGTAGCGCAGTTCGCTCTTGGCAAAACGGGCCTTGGCCGTGGCGCCGCCACGGGCCCAGTTGTCGGTGGCCTTGCCGTCGTCGTTGGGGATCATCGAGCTGCCCACGTGGCGGCCAGCTCCGCTGTCCAGGGTGATGCCGAGCATGCCGATGGCGTCGAGACCAAAACCCACGGTGCCGTCGGTAAAGCCCGATTGATAGTTGAGGATAAACGCCTGGCCCCACTCTTCGGTCTTCGACGGTGCGGCGGTGCCATCCCGGTTGTCGTTGTTGAAGTAGAAGTTGCGCATACTCAAATTGGCTTTGCTGTCGCTCAAGAAGTCCGCCGACGCCAAAGGGCTCAGGGCAACGCCCAGGCCGCCGGTCAACACGCTTAACACATTCAAAGTGGCTTTCATCACAACCTCAGTCAATTAACCCATGAGCGTCATAAAACGGATACGGCCCCGGGTAGTCCCCGAATACGCCGTTGTGGCTGATCAAACCCTGTTGCGCCTCCCAGCGATGCAACAGATAGCCCGCCGGCTCCAGGTTGAAATGCGCGGGCGCCGCTTCTTGTAGATCCAACACGATCTGGTGCGAGGTGCCGGGGCACACACAACTCAGGCTGCCGCCAAAACGGCGCTGCATCGGCCGGTGCAAGTGCCCGCACAGCAGGCGCTCGACTTGCGGATGGCGGGCGACGACACGCTCCAGCGCCGCCGCATTGATGAAGGGTTCGCGGTCCATATGGCCGATGCCGCTGATAAACGGCGGGTGATGCAGGATCAGCAAGGTCGGCGCATCCGGACGCAGGGACAATTGCGCGTCGAGCCAGTGCAATTGGCTGTCGAGCAACTGGCCGCCGTGGCCGCCGGGGATGGTGGAGTCGAGGCCGATCAGGCGCAGCGGATGCTCGTCCACCACCCAGTCCAATGGGCCCTCTGCGGACTCAGGCAAATAGGCGTGATCCCGGAACGCCTCCAGCAACGGCCCGCGCGTGTCGTGGTTGCCCGGCACCAGGTAGCACGGCATGTGCAGGCGGGCGAGTTCGGGGTGCAGCACGGCGTATTCATCAGCGCGGCCGAAGTCCACCAGGTCACCGCTGATCACCACAATATCCGGGCGTGGGTGGCTCGCGTTCAGGTGATCCACGGCGCGGCGCAGCGCACCCAGGGTATCGACAACGCCGTAAGTAAGACGCTGGCCGGCTTTAAGGTGCAGGTCGCTGATCTGGGCGACGAGGAAAGGACGATTCAACATAGATTCTCAAGCATTCAGGGTGAACAACATGTGCGGCGCAATCGCCAGGGCAATCGGCGCGCCGACGGCGTACAGCTGGTTGTCGCTGCTGTCGACCAGCAGCGGTTGCGGGCCGCCCACATCCACCAGCAGGCGGCTTTGTGCGCCCTGGAAAAACTGCGCCAACAGACGGCCGTGCAAGTGCCCTTCTCCCTCCATCACCTTCAGGTGTTCGGGACGGCAATAAACCGTGCTGGGCAGCTCGGCGGCCTGCCACGGCAACTCGCCGCCGCAGACTTTCAAGCCATGGGCCGAAGGCTCGATCACGGTGAAGGCATTGAGGTTGCCGACGAAGCCCGCGACGAAGGCGTTGGCGGGTTTCTGGTAGATGTCACGCGGGCTGGCCAGTTGCGCGACACGGCCGTGCTCCATGACCAGGATGCGGTCGCCCAGAGCCATGGCTTCGCCCTGGTCGTGGGTGACAAACACCGAGGTGATGCCGAGGCCGCGCAGCAGGTCATTCAGTTCGCTGCGCAGGCGTTCGCGCAATTGCGCGTCGAGGGCCGCCAAAGGTTCGTCCAGCAACAGCACTTTCGGACGCGGCGCCAAGGCGCGGGCCAATGCCACACGCTGGCGCTGACCGCCGGAGAGTTCGTGGATGCTGCGCTTGCCGTGATGCTGCAAGCCCACCAGCTCCAGCAACTCGTCGCAGCGCTTGTTGCGCTCAGGCACCGACATCCCGCGAATCTTCAAGCCGTAGACGATATTTCCCGCCACATCCAGGTTGGGAAACAGCGCGTAGTTCTGGAACACCATGCCCACGTCACGTCGCTCGATGGGCAGGCGCGTCACGTCCTGGTCGCCGAACAACACTTGGCCCAGATCCGGGCGTTCCAGGCCGGCGATCAGGCGCAAGGTGGTGGTCTTGCCACAGCCGGACGGGCCGAGAATCGCCAGGGTTTCGCCGCCTTCGACGGTCAGGTTCAAGTCATGCACGGCCACGGTGCCGTCGGCGAACGCCTTGCGACAGCCTTGCAGGCGGATAGTGATAGCGGTCATCGACGCTCTCCACGGGACAAACGGGCACTGATGGCCTGCAACGCAATCAGCAGCGGCACGATCATCAGCAAAAATATAAGGGTGTAGGCGCTGGCAATTTCCAGGCGCGCCGAGGCGTAGCTGTCGGCCAGGCCCACGGGCAGCGTCTTGGTCATGGGGGTGTGAAGCATCCAGGTCAGGTTGAATTCACCCAGGGACAAGGTCACCACCATCAGCACGCCGGCCAGGATTCCCGCGCGGCAGTTGGGCACCACCACACTGAAAAAGCGCTTGATCGGACCGGCGCCCAAACTGGCCGCCGCCTCTTCCAGCACCGGCAGTTGCTGGCGTTGCATCACCGCCATCACCGGGCGTACCAGGAATGGCAAGGTGAACAGCACATGCCCGACCAGGATGAACAGCCAACTGCTGCGAAAGCTGCCGAACTGGCCGTAGGTGAGCAGCAACGCCAACGCGCTGGCCAACCCCGGCATCGCCACCGGCAACACCATCAACTCTTCGAAAGCGCGGCTGAAGCGGTTGTTCATTCGCACCAAGGCATAAGCCGCCGGCACGCCAATCACGCAGACACACACCGCGCAGGCCAGCGCCAATTGCAGCGACAACCACACGGTGGGCGAATAGGCCTGCCACACCTGAATCAACCAATCGAAGGTCAAGCCACTGGACAGACCGACGAAGAAGTTGCGGGTCAAACCCGCCAGCAACGACATCACCACCGGCACCAACATGAAGGCGCACACCAGCAGGGTGAACAGCAGTTGCAGCACAAACAGCGATGAGCGTTTCACAGCACAGTCCCCGCGTTTTTCACCAGGCGCCGGGTCAGCAGCAACACCGCCCAGGTCACCCCGCCCAGCACCACTGACAGCGCAGCGGCGACGGCAAAGTTGGCGTAGTTGGTGAATACGTTGTAGATCGCCACCGGGGTGACATTCAGGCGCGTGCCCAAGGTAAACGCCGTGCCGAAGGCGCCCATGGACGTGGCAAAACAGATCGCCCCGCAGGACGCCAACGCGGGCGCCAGGCCCGGCACGATCACGTCACACACCACGCGCCAATGCCCGGCGCCCAGGGAGTGCGCGGCTTCTTCCAGGCTGCGATCAAGGCTCTCGCAGGCCGCCATCACCGTGAGGATCACCCGTGGAATCGAGAAGTACAGGTAGCCCACGAACAGCCCCGCCAGCGAGTAAGCAAAGATCCAGCGCTCGCCAGCCAGTTGCAGGCCCAGTGAGGCCAGCAGGCCTTGACGACCGGCCAGCAGAATCACCAGGAAGCCCACCACCACACCGGGAAAGGCCAAAGGAAAAGTGAGCAACGCCACCAGCGCCGAGCGCCCAAAGAACTGGTGCCGGGCGAGGAACACGCCGCTGATGCCGCCGATCACCAGCGCGACCAGCGTCACCACCACGGCCAGCACCAGCGTTTGCCCAAGGCTGCCCAGATACTGCGCGCTGCTGAGCACCTGCCAGTAACCACTGCCATTGCTGTCGCGGCTCTCGGCGCCGAGCACCATCAAGTGCGCCAGCGGCAGCAGCCAAAAGGCGAGCAGCACCGCAAAGGCCGGGGCCAGCGCCCAGGCGGCATGTCTTGCCGATGCTGCCACTTACTTGACCTCGTTCAGGTAACGGGCGGCGAAGGCTTCCTGCACGGCGGCCATTTTTTCGTAGTCCACTACCCCGGCGCGGGCGTAGTCGCTGTCGGGCAGGAACTGTGCGGCCACGTCAGCCGGCATTTTCATCGGGCGCACCGGGCGCAGGTAGGCCTTGGCCCAGAGTGCCTGGCCTTCGTCCGACAGCACGAAGTCGAGGACCTTTTCCCCATTGGCGCGGTGCGGCGCGTTGGCCACCAGGCTCATCACGTAGGGCACGCTGATGCTGCCTTCCTTCGGGATCACGAAGGCGACGTTGGCCTTATCTTTGTAGCGTGCGCGGTAGGCGTTGAAGTCGTAGTCCACCAGGATCGGCAACTCACCGGACAGCACCCGCGCATAGGCGGTTTGCTTGGGCACGATGGGGGTGTTCTTCGCCAACTTCTGGAAGTAGTCGATGGCCGGTGCGAAGTTGTCCAGGTCGCCGCCCAGGGCGCGGTTGATCGCCACGGCCGACACGTAGCCGACGAAGGCACTGGACGGATCGAGGTAACCGACCATGCCTTTGTACTCAGGCTTGAGCAGGTCGGCCCAGCTTTGCGGCACCGGCAAACCACCCAGCGCATCGACGTTGACCATGATGCCCAAGGTGCCGGAGTGGATCGCAAACCAGTGGCCAGCCGGATCTTTCAAGCCAGCGGGAATCTGCTCCCAGGCCTTGGGCTTGTAGGTGTCGACCACCTCGGCTTTTTGCGCCTGCAGGCCGAAGGTCACGCCGTAGTACACGACGTCGGCAACCGGGGCAGCTTTTTCCGCCACCAACTGCGCCAGGGACTGGCCGGAGTTCTTGTTGTCCAGCGGTACTTGCACGCCGGTGCTGGCGGCGATGGCCTTGAGCTGGGTGCCCCAGTCGGCCCAGTCCGGCGGGCAGTTGTAGCAGATCGCGGTTTCGGCGGCCTGGGCCAGGCTGGCCGCACCGCACAGCAGCACGGCTGCCAGGGTTTTACTGAGTGCGCGCATCAAGGGTTTCCTCGTGGGGTTGAGTACTGTCGCCCGGCCGGATATGGCAAGGCAGGCAATGGGACGTCGGGGCGTTGCCGGCGATTTGCGCCAGCAGTTGGTCAATCACGGTGCTGGCCAGCAAGGCGATGGGCTGCACCACGCTGCACAGGGTCGGGTGCATCTGGGTGCCGAGGCTGATGCCGTCGAAGCCCATCACCGACAGTTGTTCGGGCACGTTCCAGGCGTTGCGGCGCAGTTCGGCGATCAGGCTGATCGCCAGGAAATCGTTGGAGCACACCAGTGCAGTCGGGGCTTCGGCGCCTCGCAAAAAAGGCTCGATGGCGGTGAATTCAGCCTGGGTGTGGGCCGGCATTTCGATCACTGCGCGGGGTTCCAGGCCGTATTCGCGCATGGCGTCGCAATAACCGGCGTAGCGCAGGCGGGCACGGTCGGATTGCAATGCAGGGCCGGCGACCATACTGATGCGCCGATGCCCCGCCTCCAGCAGGTAACGCGTGGCCAGCGCCATACCTGCGCGGTTATCGACCGACACGGCGCTGTAGTTGGGATTGCTCGGTTGGTGATAAGCCAGCACGAACGGGGTTTGCTCGGTGTTCAAGCTGCTGAGCACGCTGTTGCTCTCGGCATCGGTGACCGTCAGCACCAGACCATCGACGCGCTGGCGCAACAGTTCTTCCACCACAATGCATTCGCGCTCGCTGCTGTAGTCGGTGGTCGCCAGCAACAGGCTGTAGCCGCGCGCCCGAGCGGCGCGCTCCATGGCCTGAAACTGTTCAGCAAACACCGGATTGAGCAGATTGGGCACCACCACGCCAATCAACTGGGTGGTTTGCAGACGCAGCTGGCGACCCAGCAGATTGGGGCGAAAACCCAACTCTCGGGCAGCGGCGAACACCTGCTCACGGGTGGTCGGGCGCACCTGGTCGGGGGAAGCAAAAGTGCGGGCGGCGGTGGCGCGGGATACGCCCGCCAGCCGGGCTACGTCTTTCAGGTCAGTCATTGTCACTCGCTTGAGATCGATCTCATTGCCGAGGACAGTAGCGGGGGAATGTGGCAGTTCGGCGGTAAGGAGATGACAGTTTGATGGCACCTGGCTTGCTACACACAAATCAAAATGGGCCGGGGTATGCCCATAGATAGTCATACTCCGCAGGTATTATTGAAAACCCAGGGCAGCAAAATCCGCCCACTAACCTTTCGATTCGATCCAAGTGCGGGCACAATGCGTGTCCTTTTTTGGCAGGCACCGCCGCAGGCTCTCAAAAATGATCAAAACGCCGTACTACCTCATCGATAAACAGAAGCTTCTGGTCAACATGCAGAAGATTGCTTACGTGCGCGAGCAGTCCGGCGCCAAGGCGTTGCTGGCGCTCAAGTGCTTTGCCACCTGGTCGGTGTTCGACCTGATGCAGCAATACATGGACGGCACCACCTCGTCGTCGTTGTATGAGCTCAAGCTCGGTCGCCAGAAGTTCGAAGGCGAGGCACACGCCTACAGCGTGGCCTGGGCCGACGATGAAATCGAAGAGATGCTGGATAACTGCGACAAGATCATCTTCAACTCGATCAGCCAGCTGCAGCGTTTTGCCGAACGTTCCGAGGGCAAGACCCGTGGTCTGCGCGTCAACCCACAGGTGAGCAGCTCCGACTACCTGCTGGCCGACCCGGCGCGTCCGTTCAGCCGTTTGGGCGAATGGGACCCGGTGAAGATCGAAGGCGTGATCGAGCAGATCTCCGGCTTCATGTTCCACAACAATTGCGAGAACGGCGATTTCAGCCTGTTCGACAAAATGCTCGGCACCATCGAAGAACGCTTCGGCGCGCTGCTGCACAAGGTCGAGTGGGTCAGCCTCGGCGGCGGCATCCACTTCACCGGTGAAGACTATGCGGTGGACGCGTTCTGCGCGCGCCTGAAGGCGTTCTCCGAAAAGTACGGCGTGCAGGTGTACCTGGAACCCGGCGAAGCGGCGATCACTAACAGCGCATCCCTGGAAGTCACCGTGCTCGACACCCTCTACAACGGCAAGCACCTCGCCGTGGTAGACAGCTCCATCGAAGCCCACCTGCTGGACCTGCTGATCTACCGCCTCAACGCCAAGCTGGCGCCAAGCGACGGCGAACATACCTTCATGGTGTGCGGCAAATCCTGCCTGGCCGGGGACATCTTCGGCGAGTATCAATTTGATCGTCCGCTGGCCATCGGCGATCGGCTGTCGTTCATCGACACCGCAGGCTACACCATGGTCAAGAAAAACTGGTTCAACGGCCTGAAAATGCCGTCCATCGTAGTGAAACAACTCGACGGTACTGTCGAGGTGGTTCGTGAATTTGGTTACGACGACTACCTGTCCAGCCTTTCGTAAGCTGGCGGATAAAGGAGAGATAAAGCAATTGAAAAAGAACGTTCTTATCATTGGTGCAGGAGGTGTCGCCAAGGTGGTGGCCCACAAGTGCGCGCAGCACAACGACGAACTCGGTCGTATTGCTATCGCGTCGCGCAACATCTCCAAATGCCAGGCCATCATCGACAGCGTCAAGGCCAAGGGTAGCCTCAAGGTTCCCGCCGACATCCAAGCCTTCGCGCTGAACGCCCTGGACGTGGAAGCGACCAAGGCCCTGATCCGCGAGACACAATCGCAGATCGTCATCAACGTGGGTTCCGCGTTCCTCAACATGTCGGTACTGCGTGCCTGCATCGACACGGGCGTTGCCTACCTCGACACCGCCATCCACGAAGAGCCGGGCAAGGTCTGCGAGACCCCGCCGTGGTACGGCAACTACGAATGGAACCACCTGGAAGAGTGCAAACAGAAGAACATCACCGCCATCCTTGGCGTGGGCTTCGACCCGGGTGTCGTCAACGCGTATGCCGCGCTGGCGCAGCAACAGCATTTCGACCGCATTGATTCGATCGATATTCTCGACGTCAATGCCGGCTCCCATGGCAAGTACTTCGCCACCAACTTCGACCCGGAAATCAACTTCCGCGAGTTCACCGGACAGGTGTGGAGCTGGCAGAACAGCCAGTGGACCAGCAACACCATGTTCGAAGTCAAACGCACTGATGACCTGCCGGTCGTCGGTTCGCAGAACCTCTACCTCACCGGCCACGATGAAGTGCACTCGCTGTCGAAAAACCTCGACGTGCCCAACGTGCGTTTCTGGATGAGCTTCGGCGAGCACTACATCAACGTGTTTACCGTGCTGAAAAACCTCGGCCTGCTCTCCGAAAAGCCGGTCACCACCGCCGAAGGCCTGGAAGTCGTGCCGTTGAAACTGGTCAAGGCCGTGCTGCCCGACCCGTCTTCGCTCGCCCCCGGCTACACCGGCAAGACCTGCATCGGTGACCTGGTCAAGGGCACCAAAAATGGCCAGCCCCACGAGATGTTCATCTACAACGTGGCCTGCCATGAAGAAGCCTTTGCCGAGACTGACAGCCAAGGCATCTCCTACACCGCAGGCGTGCCACCAGTGGCCGCTGCGCTGCTGGTTGCCCGTGGCGAGTGGGATGTGAAGCACATGGCCAACGTCGAGGAACTGCCGGCCGAGCCGTTCCTGAAGGCGCTGGACGTGATGGGGTTGCCGACTCGGATCAAAGACGAGAGCGGTGATCGGGCTTGGGATGCGATTGCCTGATTAGGCAATCGCTGACCGAACAAAACTGTGGGAGGGGGCTTGCCCCCGATAGCGGTAGATCAGTCACAGCTGTATTGACTGACACACTGCAATCGGGGGCAAGCCCCCTCCCACATTGGGTTTCAGGGGGCTGTTATTCCAGGTTCCGCGCCGAGTTACTCAGCGCCCTCGAACACTGCAACAACGCCGGCGCCAGCTGCCGCTCGGCATCCGCCCTGTTCCACCGACTGGTCGGCGCCACCACATGCACCGCCGCCACGGGCCGGCCATTGGCACCCAACACCGGCGCCCCGATGGTCATGTCACCCAGGAACAGCTCCTGGCCATTCACCGCGTAGCCCTGCTCGCGCACCTGTTGCAGCGACTCCAGAATCTTGTCGACTTCAGTCAATGTCTGGCTGGTGTGCGCAATACGCTGGCTGTTCTGGATCAACATCAGCGCTTCCTCCTGCGGCAAAGCGCTCAAATACGCGCGCCCCGACGCCGTGCAATACATCGGCACCCGCGAACCAATCGGCATGTGCACCGGCACAAACCCCGAGCTGACGAAACGCGCGATATAGGTCATGTCGTAGCCCGCAGGCTCGGTGAGGCATGACGTCTCGCCGGTCAATCGAGTCAGCTCCGACAGAAACGGGTTGGCCACCTCGATCAACGAATGCGCGTCCAGGTAACTGAAACCCAACTCCAGCACCCGAGGTGTGAGTTGGTAATGCCGTGTGCGGGAGTGTTTCCGAAGGTAACCCAGGCTTTCCAGGGTAAACACCATGCGCTGGGCCGAGCTTTTGGTCATGCCGGCGGCCTCGGCCACCTCTGCAAGGCTCATGCTACGGCGCTGTGCACTGAATGCCTTGAGCACCGACAGGCCTTTTTCCAGGGATTGGTTGTGCAGACTGTTGCGTTCTTCGGACATGGCGGACTCGCGGTCAGATCGATCAGGCGTGGCGATATTTCTACCTCAAATCACAAAAATAGACCACCTAATATCGCATACCGATACGAACGGTTCATTTTTTCGACTTTTTATACTGATATACGATTTTTAACAATCAAAATGGCACAGAGCTTGCGATTTTATCGGAAGCCGCTCGCGGTACTGACTTTCCGTTTTCCTTCTGGAGTAACCCGATGAACAGTCTTTCGCCCTTGTTTCGCCGCCTTGCCTTCGGTCTCTGTGCCACGTTCTGCGTCAGCGTTGTGCACGCCGAGAGTGCGTCCTCGTACAAAGTCGGTGCAACAGCCAGTGGTTCGCCGTTTACCTTCCTCGACATCAAAAGCAACAGCATCCAGGGTGTGATGGTTGATGTGGCCGAAGCCGTGGGCAAGGCCGGTGGTTTCACCAGCCAGATCGAGCAGACCAACTTCGCCGCGCTAATCCCCTCCCTCACATCCGGCAAGCTCGACTTCATTTCCGCCGGCATGCTCAAGACTGAAGAGCGCACCAAGGTCGTCAACTTCAGCGCCCCGGTGTATGCCTACGGTGAAGGCTTGATTATCAATACCGACGACAACGCCAGCTACCCCGACCTCACGCCCCTCAAGGACCAAGTGGTCGGCGTGCAGGCCGGCACCGTCTTCTACGACCAGTTGAACAAGCTCGGGATCTTCAAGGAGATCCGCACCTATGACTCCATCGGCGAGATGGTCCGCGACCTGTCCCTGGGCCGCATCAAAGCCGCCGTGGGCGACCAGCCGGTGGTGGCCTACCAGATTCGCCAGAGGCTGTTCAAAGGCGTGAAACTCGCCCCGGACTACAAGCCCACCAACGTCGGCGAAGTGTGCCTGGTGGTACGCAAGGGCGATTCACAGACCCTGGAGCGCCTGAACACCGCCATCGCCAGCATCAAAGCCGACGGCACCCTGGACAGCATCCTCAAGAAGTGGGGACTTGATACCCAGGTGCGCCCATGAACCCGGCCGAGTTCCTGCAAAACGCCCAGGACTTCCTGCCGATCCTGCTGCAAGGCGCCTGGGTGACGATCCAGATCACCGTGCTGTCGTTCCTGCTCAGCAGCGCGATCGGCCTGGTGCTGGCGCTGCTCAAGCTGTCGCCGATCCGCGCGCTGTCGTGGGCAGCCAGCACCATCATCAACGTGATCCGTGGGCTGCCGATCATTGTGCAGCTGTTCTACATCTACTTCGTGCTGCCGGACATGGGTGTGCACCTCACCGCGTTCTACGCGGGCGTAATCGGCATGGGCATCGCCTACTCGGCGTATCAGGCCGAGAACTTTCGCACCGGCATCATTGCCGTGGAACAGGGCCAGCGCGAGGCCGCCGAAGCCTTGGGCATGCGCTCGGCACTGATGATGCGCCGCGTGATCCTGCCGCAGGCATTCCGCATCGCCCTGCCGCCCTACGGCAATACCCTGGTGATGATGCTCAAGGACTCGTCCCTGGTATCGACCATCACCGTGGCCGAGATGACCCGCCAAGGCCAACTCATTGCCTCGTCCACGTTCCAGAACATGACCGTCTACACCCTGGTCGCCCTGCTCTACCTGCTGATGAGCCTGCCGCTGGTGTATGGCCTGCGCCGCATGGAACAGCACCTGGGCCGGAGGAAAAAAGCATGATCGAGATACGCCAACTGCAAAAACATTACGGCAGCCACCGCGTGCTGCACGGCGTCGACCTGGACGTGGCCAAGGGCGAAGTGGTGTGCCTGATCGGCCCCTCGGGCTCGGGCAAGTCCACCTTGCTGCGTTGCATCAATGCACTGGAAGCTTATGACGGCGGCGCCATCACCGTATTTGGACAAACCGTGCAACGCGGCAGCAAGACCGTGCACGCCCTGCGCAGCCGCATGGGCATGGTGTTCCAACGCTTCAACCTGTTCCCCCACCGCACCGTGCTGGAAAACGTCATGGAAGGCCCGGTGTATGTCAAAGGCGAACCTGCGCAACAGGCCCGCGAGGAAGCCCTGGTATTGCTGGAAAAGGTCGGCTTGAGTGCCAAGGCCGACGCTTACCCGGAACAACTCTCCGGTGGCCAGCAGCAACGCGTAGCCATCGCCCGCGCCCTGGCAATGAAACCCGAGGCGATGCTGTTCGACGAACCCACCTCCGCCCTCGACCCGGAACTGGTGGGCGATGTGCTGGCGGTGATGCGCACCCTCGCCGACGAAGGCATGACCATGATCGTGGTCACCCACGAAATGGGTTTTGCCCGCGAAGTGGCCGACCGCGTGTGCTTCCTGCACGGCGGCTACATCGTCGAAAGCGGCGCGGCGGAGCAGGTGCTGGGCAATCCGCAGCATCCACGCACCCAGGATTTCCTACGGCGTGTGCTGCATCCCACTGGCGATACGCGGAGCCTGTCATGACGTCATTGTGGTCAGCGACCGCACCGTCGGTGGTGCCGACGCCTGCGTTGAGTGAATCGGTGAAGGTGGACGTGGCGATTGTCGGCGCCGGGTATACCGGGTTATCCACGGCGCTGCATTTGGCCGAGCGTGGCGTGAGCGTGTGTGTGTTGGAAGCCAATGAGCCGGGTTGGGGTGCGTCCGGGCGCAACGGTGGGCAAGTCAACCCGACGCTCAAATATGACCCGGAGCAACTGGTGCAGATGTATGGGGCGGAGCGCGCCGAACCGTTGATCTCAACCGTATCGAACTCGGCGGACCTGGTGTTCAAGCTGATCGAAAAACACGGCATCGATTGCGCCCCGGTACGCAAGGGTTGGATGCAGGTGTCGTACACCGAAAAAGGCGTCGCTGGGTTGCATGCACGAGCAGATCAGTGGTCCCGGCGTGGTGTGCCGGTACATCGCCTGGATGCAGCGGCGGTAGCTTCACGCATGGGCAGTGACGCCTTTGCCGGTGGCTGGCTGGACGGCCGGGCCGGGGGGATTCAGCCGTTGGCATATGCCCGTGGGTTGGTCGGTGCGGCGTTGGCGGCGGGTGTGAGGATTCATGGGCAGAGTGCGGTGACGGGGTTGCAGCGCCAAGGTTCGGGCTGGCAATTGACGACGGCAACGGGTGCGCAAGTGAGCGCCGAGAAAGTGGTGCTCGCCACCAACGGCTACAGCGGCAACCTGTGGCCGGGCATGGCGCAAAGCATCCTTGCGGCCAACAGTTTTATCGTCGCGACCAAGCCTCTGACGGGGCATGCAGCCGAGAGCATTTTGCCGGGCCAGGAAACCGTTTCCACCGCACAAAGGCTGCTGCTGTACTTTCGCAAAGACAGCCATGGGCGCTTGCTGATGGGCGGACGCGGGCTGTTCAACGACCCCACCTCGCCCACGGACTTTGCTCATCTGGAGCGTTCGCTGGCGTTGCTGTTTCCGCAGTTGGGACCATTGGAGTTCGAATACCGTTGGGCTGGGCGTATCGCGATCACCCGCGACTTCATGCCCCACGTCCACGAACCGGCGCCGGGGCTCACGTTGGCGCTGGGGTGCAATGGCCGTGGGATTGCGTTGTGTACCAGCCTGGGGCAGCAATTGGCGGGGCGGTTAAGTGACGGCAAGGCCGAGTTTGCCTACCCGGTGACGGCGTTGCAGCGCTTGCCGATGCATGGGTTGCAGCGGTTTTATATTGGGGCGGGGGTGGCGTGGTACAGCTTGTTGGATCGACTGAATGTGAACTGACTCCAGCCTTCTCCTACATCCCAAAACGCAGTAGGGCTATGAATTAAAAGCTGAAAGTGGCGGTTGGCGCTTGAGACATTAGTCACTGGACTGATAGACCTGCTTACCGCCTACCCAGGTTTGGAGGACACGTGTCCTCCAGAGTTGTGCTGGGCTCACATGAAAAATATCCTGATCGACAAGAATGAAGTCCGCCCATTTTCCTGGTTCAAGGCTACCTTGGGTGGTTTCCTGATGGCCTGCGTAGGCAGCATCCAGTGTGAACGCCCGAAATGCTTCAAGGAGAGTCATGGCCTGCTCGGGGTACCACCCACCAATCGGAATGCCATTTTGGTTTGCACGTACGACAGCAGCATGCAGGCCGTAGAAGGGATTCGAGGACTCAACCGGGAAATCCGAGCCCGCAGCAACTTTCGTTCCCTGATTCAACAGGGAACGCCAGGCATAGGCGCCCTTGATACGTTCCGTGCCGATCCGGTCCTGCGCCATATTCATGTCGCTGGTAGCGTGGATAGGTTGCATCGACGCAATAAGGTCTAGGTCCACAAAGCGCGCAATATCCGCCATAGCAATGACCTGACTATGCTCAATACGGTTGCGCAGTTTCCTTCCATCGACGTTGGCGAAGGCGTACTCGAAACTATCCAAAACTTGTCTGATGGCCGCATCCCCAATGCCGTGCACATTCACTTGGAAGCCGGACTTCAGAGCCGTTTCAATTTTGTTTTGCATCTCCTGCTGGCTATCAAAAAGCAAACCTTTATTACCTGGATCATCCGAGTAACCCATAAACAGGGACGCACCACGACTTCCCAGTGCACCGTCGGCATAGAGCTTTACGCTGCGCACGGTGAGACGGTCATCGCCATACCCAACCAATGGGCCTCGCTTGGAGAACGCTTGGAAATCCTCCCCTATACCACCAATCATCGCGTAGACACGCAATGGGAGACGTCCTTGATCGGCGAAACGACTTAGAACACTAAACGTCTGGCTGTCGATACCCGCATCATGAACAGACGTCAAACCTTGTGCGCTGAGGTGCTCCAACGCTGATTGCAGTTCAACCTCCCGCTCCCTTTCACTTGGCTTTGGAATAACACGTGTGACTAAACCCATTGCGGCATCGACCATTACCCCTGTCGGAGCACCCTGCACATCTCTCTCAATACGCCCACCTTTTGGGTCTGGTGTTTTTTTGGTGATGCCTGCAAGCTGCATAGCCTTGGTATTAGCCCAACCAGCGTGAGCGTCTACGCGTGTGAGCCACACTGGCCTATCGCTTACGACCATGTCGATTTCAGTTGCTGTGGGAAACCGACCTAACCCCCATACGACTTGATTCCATCCTGATCCCGTCAGCCATGTTTCGCCTGGTCTGGCCATGGCGAACTCACTAATAGCCTCTTGTGCACTGCTCAATGTTTTCGCGCGACTCAAATCGATACTACGCAATGACTCACCTAGCCATTTGATATGACCGTGCGCATCAGTTAGACCAGGTAACAGGACATGACCCTTTCCATCTATACGAGTTGCCGGTGAGGAATCGGCAATAAGCTCGGCCGCCTTGCCGACCCCAACGACTTTACCTTCGCTATCGAAAACGAGTGCGTCAAACCGCAACAAACCACCGGCCGCCAGCGTGTAGCCTCGTACATTTTCAATGATCGTTGGGTGAGACCTAGCGTTACCGATTTCGGTAAAGACCGGAAAACAGAGAATCAAAATGGCGAAAAAAAATTTGAATACCATGCGTTTTCTCCAGTAATTCCTCGCACCAAAACCCACGAGGAACATGTCACGCAGTAAGAAAGAAGGTAATGAAAAAGGGAGCAAGAAGGGTCAAGATGAAACCACTCACTAACGCTATGGGTAACACGTCGGCACTGCATGCTTGACGCACAACCGGTAGCGTAGAGTCCAACGCTGTAGCACCGGCGGCGGCAATGCCAACCCTCGGCCAGTGACGACCAAAGAGATACAGTAAAACGATTGAAATCAGTTCACGACCCAGATCCACAAGTAATGCGATTGCGCCATGGGTATCACCAGACAGTGCCCCAATCATGACGCTGGAGAGCGTGAACCATCCAAACCCTGTCGATAGTGCTAACAGCACGCGAAGATCTTCACCCGTAATGAAATGAACTGAAAAGGCACCTAGTATCGACCCCATCACGACAACGAGCGGCACACTCAGCACGCTCCATGAAATCCAGTTTCGCCCGAGTTTAACGCCCGACAAATCGAGCCCTACCAGAAAGATCAATACCATTAACAGAAAGTGGCTAGACGGAAGCCACCGCTTTGCGTCGGTATATTCAATGTGGGTGATCGCCAGGTTGAGCAACGCGCCCAGAGCGACCATCGACAGCGCAATCAAACACTCCTTTAACGGTTTATACACAGCGCACTTATCAAACGGGGGTCGACCATTATTTTCCTTAACGACGATTCCTCTGTGCCTATAGCTAACAAGCCCCAGTAGCAAGCATGGAAAAGCCGTGGTAAAGAGGGTGACGAGCAATGATATTTTCAGCACGTACTCCATCACGTTCAATGAAGAAACGACTTCTCCAAATTCAGCGCCCACCAGAAAGAGCAACGCCCATATCAAGGGGCTAATCAAGCGGGTCAACCGGTAAGTCATCGTCGTCGGCAATAACAATTTCCCCAACAAGAAACCCACCCCCAAGACAACTGAAATAGGCAGCACCGCATTCAATGCCTGCATTTTTATAGCCTCTGGGCAGTGGATGAGAAGTCAATCAAAATAATGCAGCGCTCCGTTATCTCTTCACGCGCCTCATCACATTTTATAATTGGGCTTACGTAATGCGAAACTTTCGGGTCATGCACCACAAAACTTTCGAAGGTCGAAGAAAGCGTAAATCTCGCAAGGATCTGATCAATTGGAGCGTCCTCCAATCGCGTATTCCGGATGCCTGTCGTAGCAATAAAGTTTTCACCGCCCATCATGTGTTTGGAACGGTAAATCAGGTGCGCAAATGTGAAGGGCTCTCCATCCTGATGAAAAAAGTTCGGGGAGCTTATGCCTGGATCGCTCGGTCCAGAGGAGGTGAGTTTTACGAAGTGCACACCGAAATAGACGGGTAACTGCTGGCCATCACAGGACCAGAATGTAAGTGAAAAATCCTCCTCGATCAGCGCCCGCAGGATGGCGTTACTTTTCACCGATTCACTCAACGCATGAAAATATCGCACACTTAAATGATCGGGGTTATTACTTCCCTGGTCGTAACCTGCACGCCAACCACCGGCCTTATCTTCAACGGCGGGCAACCAATGACTTGTTTTATCTTCCCATGGAAGAATGACGCCATTGCCATATCTACGGAATCTACGCACCCCCACTGGCGCGTATTCGTCCTGCTCTAACCGGCCAAACTCTTGCCGTAAACCTGCAAGATCTTCGAGCCTATACGACTGACTCACTCGCGACATGTAGTGTTCATATCCATCTTCGGCTAACACAGGACGAGACATGGTGATTCCTCCCTGGATTGATGTTGACCAAAATAGGTATACATCCTTGGGAGACGCAAGATGGGGGATAGCCAACGGGAAACGTCTTACAGCGATTTAGGACCGGCTTGCGATACTGCCAATCGGCGGCGCCGCTTTTTTTTCGTATGTACGCATGCTTTTCAGTGTTACAGGTTCCAGGACATTTCCGACAAAGGCTTCAGGTTGTCGCCACCCTCTTCGCTTGACCACGAATGTTGGCAGCTCCACCAATCAAAGGGAGTTTCACCATGATTAAAGACAGCCCAAATCCCCCAACCGAAACACTCTTCACCGTCCGTCCCGACCTGGGCACCGAAACCCTGCTGGCCAACACCTCCCAAGACCTGGCCTGCCTCAACGACATCGCAGCCCATCTTGCATTTGAAGTCGACGGCACCCAACGCAACATGGCGCTAGGTATCTGCCGCATGCTTGAGGGAGTGCAACTACTGGTGGACAAGGCGCTCGACCAAGCCTACCCAGCAGCTTAAGTCTTGCGCAGGATCGTTCCCCAGCGCGGGAACGATCTCAAAACACCGACCACCCAATCCGCTCACTCAACAACTCCAACGCCTTCATCCCCGCCAGCGAGTTCCCCGCCGCGTTCAACTCCGGCGACCACACGCACACCGTGAACTGCCCCGGTACCACCGCGACGATCCCCCCGCCTACCCCGCTCTTGCCGGGCAAGCCGACGCGATAGGCAAAATTGCCTGCCTCGTCATACAGCCCACTGGTCGCCATGATTGAATTGACCTGCTTGGTCTGGCGCGCCGTCAAAATCTGCTCGCCGCTGTGGGCGCTCACGCCTTCGTTGGCCAGGAAGCTGAACGCTCGCGCCAGATCCAGGCAGCTCATCTGCAACGCGCAGTAGTTGAAGTAACTATGCAACACCGCATCCACATCGTTGTGGAAGTTACCGAACGACTTCATCAGATACGCCATGGCCGCGTTGCGCGCACCGTGTTGCGCCTCGGATTCGGCGACGATGCTGTTGACCAGGATCTGCGGGTTGCCCGACAGGCGCCGGACGAAATCGCGCATCGACAAAATCGGCACGGCAAAGCGCGATTGGTTGATGTCGCAGATCACCAGCGCGCCGGCATTGATGAACGGGTTACGCGGGCGGCCGCGTTCAAATTCAAGCTGCACCATGGAGTTGAATGGCTGCCCGGAGGGCTCGTGGCCCAGGCGTTGCCAGATGGTTTCGCCGCCGTGGTCGATGGCCTGCACCAGGCTGAACACCTTGGAAATGCTCTGCACCGAGAACAGCGTATCAGCGTCGCCGGCGCAGTAGGCCGCGCCATCGTTGCCGTACACGGCGATGCCCAGTTGGTTGGCCGACACATCGGCCAGTGCGGGGATGTAGTCGGCAACTTTGCCGAGGCCGATCAGGGGGCGTACTTCGTCGAGGATCGACGAAAGCATCGCCTGCATGTCTTGTCCTGTCATCTGGGTTTGAATCGCTGGTAAACGGGTCGCGGAGGATACTTCAATGCGCCCGAAAGCCCCACACAATCTCGACCACCCGTTCGGCGATCACCAAGTACACCAGGATCAACAATACCTGTAGCGCCAAGTGATAGCGCAGCTTGGCGAGCCGGCGAACACCGTCGCTGATATTCAGGAGCATGAGCAGCGTCGACAGGATGATCAGGCCCCAGCCGGCCACGTTGGAGGCGAACACCCCGATAAACAAGTCACGCTGCCCAAGCAACGTATTGGTCCCCGCTGCAAACAACAGTGCACACACCAGCAGGTTTTTCACGTTGTCGAAGATCTGCGTGCTCAGATCGTTTTCCAACAACGCCCTATAGCGTTTCCATAACGTGCGCATGGCAGGTACCGGATAGGGATCGCTCGTCAATCAAAGTAGTCCAAATGCCCGTACACTGCACCGTTGCGCTTACACCACGAGGATTTTTGCATGAAATTGATGATCGGCCTGGCCGCCCTGCTGTTGGTATCGGCTTGCACCACGACCGCGCCCACCACGCCACCCGCCCAAGACTCCGCTGCGTCGACGTGCCTGGCCGGCGGCGGCACCATGAAGCAAGTCGGCAAGTTGCAGAGCTGGAAGTGCATCACGCCGTACAAGGACGCGGGCAAGGCATGTACCGATTCGAGCCAGTGCGAGGGTGAGTGCCAGACCAGCGTGACCACGCAAACGGGCACCACACCGATCAGCGGCACCTGCCAAGTGGATAACAGCCACTTCGGCTGCTCGGCGACAGTGGAGAAAGGCAAGCTGGGGCGGGCGATCTGCATCGATTGACCGATATCCCCTGTAGGAGCCGGCTTGCCGGCGATGGCCTCCCCAGGTGCGATGCAAATCTTGAGGGCCTATCGCCAGCAGCCGGTGCCTACAAGCGGGCCAGCGCTTAGAAATGCGCCACATCCGACACCCGCTCATCCAGCACATCTCGCGCCAGCGCCCAGGCGCGATCCTTGGACTCCACCACCAACAGCGGGTAGCCCCAGGCCTTGCCGAACATCACGGCAAACGGCTTCAGCGCCAGGCGTTGTGCGGCGCTGGGCTCGACCTGGATCATGCCCTTGACGTAGGTGCGCAGCGCCTGCTTGTTTTTTTTCATCCATATCGACGCTTGCTTGCGCTCTTCATGAGAGTGTTCGTGGTTGTTCTCATCCACGGATTTCTCGTGCAGCAACAGGAAAGGTTGCTGGCGGGCCAGCAGACTTTCGAAGGTCAGGAAGGCATCCTCCGGCCCGCCCTCGTTGGGCGCGTCGAAGACGATTTTCACCACTGGGAATGTTGAGCTGTCGAGTCGCATGGCAAATCTCCTTGTTGAGAATGGATCTCACTATAGCGACCACCCCACTAGACGGCATTGCACAGAATAGCCAGAATGTTTCGCAATTCAGCCAAGCGTAAAGTCGCCATGCAACACCACCGCCTCGACCAACGTGACCCCTCCCGAGTAAAGGACGCCGACCTGCTCCCGCGTGCCGTGATCGCCGTGAGTGCCACCAGCACGTCCGAGAGCTGGGAGCATGCACCGCATTCCCATCGCAAGGGCCAGTTGATGTACACCCTACGCGGGGTGATTCATTGTCAGATCGAGGCCGGCATCTGGATCGTGCCGCCCCAGTGCGCGCTGTGGATTCCCGGCGGCCTGTCCCACGCCGCACGCGGTTCCGGCCAAGCGCAGGTGTATTGCCTGTTGATCGACCCGGACGCCGCCGGCGCCCTGCCCCCGCAATGCTGCACGCTGTCGGTGTCCGGCCTGTTGCATGAACTGATCAGCAAGGCCGTGAGCTTCCCGCCGTTGTATGAGGAGGACGGCGCGCAGGGCCGCCTGATCCGCACGCTGCTGGACGAACTGGCCCAGGCGCCCATTGAGGACCTGCACCTGCCAATGCCTCAGGACCCGCGCTTGCGGCGCCTGGCCGACAGCCTGCTGGCCGCCCCCAGCGACAAGGCCACCCTCGGCCAGTGGGCCGTGCGCATCGGCATGAGCGAGCGCAGCATGACCCGCCTGTTGCTGGAAGAATTTGGTCTGAGTTTCGGGCGTTGGCGCCGGCAGTTGCATGTGATCCTGTCACTGCAACGACTGGCCAGGGGCGACAGTGTGCAGCGGGTCGCCCTGGACCTGGGCTATGAGAACGCCAGCGGCTTCATCACCATGTTCCGCAAGGCGGTAGGCCAGCCGCCAGCACGTTACCTGGCTGATCGCGCCGGTGCGTCAACAGCCAACGCCGCCGCGACCATTGCATTGCACGCGCAACAGGCGCCGGATCAGCGCTGAACCGGAATGCGAATATCACCGCCGCGACACTGGGTCTTCACACTTTTGGGGCAGCCGGCAAAGCGCAGTTCCTTGCTCAGGCACACCCGCACTTCGGACAGCACCTTGCCCTTGCAGATCACCGCCACACTGTGATCGCCCATGGCTGGGTTTGCCTGGCGGAACAGGCGTTCGATGTCCTGTGCTTCAAGGTAATTGGGCACATTGAAGGGCTGCAGTTGCTGCGGAATCTGAACTGCGCCCAGTGCCGCATCAGTGGCATCCAGGTAACGCGTGGGCCCCAAGCCGCTGCACGTGCCGTGTTTGGCCCACTCATGCTTGAGCAATGCCTGTGTGGGAAACATCAGCGCGCCCTTGGCCATGTCGTCGGCCGACAACCGCGATTGCGGGTCGCACGACGCCGGCCACCCGCCACGGGCGTACTGCGGCCATAACCCGTGCAATACAAAGCCGTAGCCTTTACCTGTGCATTGCTCGTTGTTCGGGTGCGTCAAGCAGAACGTGGGCGACCACGACAGAGACAACACATAAAAATCAAAATCCCCTGCCGGGCGTTGCTCACGTGGCGCAGCCATTGCACTGGTGGCTATGACCAGCCACACCATCATCCAGTATTTCATCCGTCTATTCCTCGAAAAAACAGAACCCTATCGCAGCTATCCAGGATGATGGGGGTTACGTTGTAGCACCTTGTCGAGGATCCGATCGGTCTTCAACGCCTCGATCGCTTGGGAAGGGTGTTCCGCTTCCCCGCGAATATGGGCATTCATGGCCAGCACATGATGCCACTGGATATGCGCGTGGCAAGGCACCTCCAGCACTTCGTCCACCTCGCCTTCAAGGCGCAGCGGCTGGTCGTCGAATACGGCAAAGGTAATACGTCCCTTGCTGCCGATCAGCTCGACCTTGTCTTCGCGGCGGTCGGCGACAAAGTTCCAGCAGCCCATGCCCAACGCGCCGGACGCGAACGTCCAGCAGGCAGTCACCGCATCCTCGGCGGCGTAGCGCCCGGCCTGTCGTGCGGTAAATCCCGAGACCTCGACGATATCCCCGGCCAGGTACTGGAACAGGTCAAACCCGTGGCTGGCCAAGTCGGCAAAGTAACCACCACCGGCGATGAGCGGGTCGGTGCGCCAATTGGCGACACTGGCATCGTCGGCGCCCGGTGGCTTGCACAGGGTCCAGGTCAGGTGGCGCAGTTGGCCGATGCGCCCGTCCTGCAGCCACTGACGTACCTGCTGGAAACGCGGCAGCGAGCGGCGGTAATACGAGACAAACAGGTGCAGGCCGGCACGCTCGAAGGTGCGCTGCATCAATGCGCTTTGCTCGGCATTCAACGCCATCGGCTTTTCGACACAGCAGTGCTTGCCCGCGGCGGCCACCATCAGGCTGTACTCGAGGTGGCTGTCGGGAGGCGTGGCGATATACACCGCATCCACTTCGGGATCGTTGATCAGGGCCTGGGCGTCGGTGTAGAAGCGGGCAATACCGTGGCGTGTCGCATAATCGCGCACCGCGTCTTCACGGCGCCCCATTACGGCGACCAGCGCCGAACCTGGCGCTTTGTAGAAAGCGGGTCCACTCTTCACCTCAGTGACACTGCCACAGCCGATCATGCCCCAGCGTACGGTGCTCATCTGCTCTCCTCGTGCGTTTTGATCAATCGGGCAGTATCCACATCCCCACACGTCAGCGCCATAACCACTTAGCATGACAATTGCATTACGTTTTTATGACACTAATCCCGCTGCGGGGCACAGACGATGAAAATAAGGGCCACGGTCATTTGCGAACACGAAGGGCATATCCTCTTCGTGCGCAAGGCCAGATCGAAATGGGCGTTGCCGGGCGGCAAGGTCGAACGCGACGAGCGCCCGGTCGGCGCGGCTGAACGCGAGCTGGGAGAAGAGACCGGACTGAACGTCGACGGCTTGCTGTATTTACTGGAGTTGAAAGCCCGCGACACCGTTCACCACGTATTTGAAGCGTCGGTGGTGAACATCGCCGATGCAAAACCTTGCAATGAAATAATCGATTGCCAGTGGCATCCCTATGGTGCCATGGATGAGCTGGACACCACCGACGCCACCCGACACATCGTTAAATCCTTTCTACGTCGCCTGTAGTTCAGCGCTTTGGCCACTGGCCAACAGACCTCGCTTCACCCCGCCATTCTCTTTCTGCCGTTCGACAAAGGACCTGACGAACGCGGCAGCGGCTGCGTGCGCCACCGGTACGGCCATGGCTTGGCGGATGGTCATGAAATCGTCCTGCACCAAACGGCTTTGCGCGGTGACCTGGGTTTGCAGGAAGTCCCGCACCCCTGCCGCCGCATCCAGGCCTTGTTCGATAAACCAATCCACCGCTGCGGCCGAGGTCGGCGCGCGTACCAATTCGGCATGCTCGACCGTTCGGCTCAAGTACAGATCGTAGGCCGCGCCCTGGCCGACGGCGATGCGTCGGCCCGGCGCATCCAGTTGTGCGACGTGCGTAAAAGGTGAGTCCGCCGCCACCAGATACGTGCCCTTGATCGCTACATACGGCGCGCTGAAGGCGATTTCCTTTTCACGCACCGGCTCGATAGCCAGGAACGCCACGCGCCAGACGTCCTCGGCCAAGGCCGCGAAGACCTTACCCGCCGCCTCAAACGTGATGAGCTGCAACTCGACACCCAGCTCTGCAGCCAGCGCCTTGGCCAGCACCACGGAAACACCCTGGGGCTCTGCGTTCGTACCACGTTGCGCCAGCACCGGGTTGCCGAAGTTGATGGCGGCGCGCAGCACGCCATCGGGGGCCAATTGTTGCAGTACGCGGGGGTCAATCATCAAGCGCTCCTGGGCGGGTCCGTTGCACGGTCTTGCGGATCACAAACGGCAGCACGCCGCCGTGCACAAGGTAACCAAGCTCTTGCAGCGAGTCGAGGCGCAACACCAAACTGCATTGGGTGAGACCACCGTCGGCGCGATCGATCTGCAGGGTGATCGGGTTTGCGCCCACCTGCAGGTTATCCAGGCCGAGGAAGGTCAGGCGCTCGCTGCCCTCCAGCGCCAAGTCCTGCACTGTCTGCCCCTCGCTGAATACCAACGGCAACACCCCCATGCCGATCAGGTTGCTGCGATGAATGCGCTCGATGCTGCGCGCCACCACCGCCTTGATGCCCAGCAAACTGAGGACCTTGGCCGCCCAATCCCGGCTGGAGCCAGCGCCGTAGTTGATCCCGGCAAACAGCACCGTAGGCGTACCCACGTAGCTTTGCGCAGCCAGGTACAGCGGCTGATAGTCCGTATGGTCGGCGTTCCACGCCCAAACGCCTTGGCGCGGCGCTTGCGTCGGGTCCAACAGGTTGTTCAGGCGCGGGTTGGTAAAGGCGCCACGCACCATCACCTCGTGGTTGCTGCGCCGGGTCGAGTACTGGTTGAAATCCGCCTCGGCCTCGCCCCTTTCACGCAGCCAGGCACCGGCCAGGCTCTGCGCCGGGATGGTACCCGCTGGCGAGATATGGTCGGTGGTGACGTTGTCGCCCAGCACCACCAACACCCTGGCGTTGCGCACCGATAAGCGCGTCACCGGTAACGCCTGAACATCCGCTAGGTACTGCGGGCGGCGCAGGTAGGTGGAGTCGGGATGCCAGGCAAACTGCACGCTGCCATCGGCTTCCAGCGCCTGCCAGTGAGGCGTGCCTTGCCAGAGCAGTTCACTGCGTTGCTGGAACAACGCCGGCCGTACCACTTCAGAGACTTGCGCCGACACCTCGGCGTCGCTGGGCATCAGCTCATGCAGGTACACCGGCCTGCCCTGTGTATCCAGTGCCAGTGGCTGGCTGGACAGGTCTATGTCGATGCTCCCGGCAATCGCATACGCCACGCACAGCGCGGGCGATGCCAGGTAGCCGGCCGGGACTTTCGGGTTGACCCGCCCCTCGAAATTGCGATTACCCGACAGCACCACCACGCCCCTGAGGCCCTGCTCGGCGAAGGTCTCCACATGCGCTTCCAGGCTGCCAGAGTTACCGATGCAGGTCATGCACCCAAAGCCCGCCAGGTCGAAACCCAGCGCAGCAAAATCCTCCAGCAAACCTGCTGCTTCCAGATAGTCCGCGACCACCCGCGAGCCCGGCGACAGTGAGGTCTTCACCCACGGCCTGCGCCCCACGTCCCGTGCCCTTGCATTACGCGCCAGTAACCCGGCCTGGATCATCTGCGCCGGGTTGGCGGTGTTGGTGCAACTGGTGATCGCCGACATCACCACCGCGCCGTGGGTCAGCGGCGCATTAAACGATGGCTCTAAAAACTGCTGCCCGGCCTCGCCTTGCACATGCTGATGAAACGAGGCACCAGCGCCCGCCAGCGACTGACGCTGATGGGGCTGATGCGGCCCGGCCACACTCGGTTCCACCTGCGCCAGGTCCAGCTCGATCAACTCATCGAACTGCGGCTCGGGTTCCCCTTCCTGGCGCCACAACGACTGCGCCGCCATATAGGCCGAGACCTTGGCCAGCAGCGCCGCCGGGCGCGCGCTCAATTCAAGGTAAGACAAAGTCTCGTCATCAAACGGGAAAAACACCACGGTCGCGCCATACTCTGGCGCCATGTTCGCCACCGTGCCTCGCGCCGCCCAACTCAACGACGCCAACCCCGGCCCGGTGAACTCGACAAACTTGCCGACCATGCTGCGTCGACGCAGCAACTCGGTCACGGTCAACGCCAGGTCCGTCGCCGTCACGCCGGGGCGCAAGGCATTGCTCACGCGAATTCCCACCACCTGCGGGAACGGAATCGGCACCGGCTCGCCCAGCATTGCCGCCTGCCCTTCCAGCCCGCCCACGCCCCAGCCCAACACACCGATCGCGTTGATCATCGGCGTATGGCTGTCGGTGGCGACCATGCAATCGGGGTGCAGCAGCACACCGCCGTCAGCAGCGGGACTTTCCCACACCACCTGCGCGATGGACTCCATGTTCATCTGGTGGATGATCCCCGTGCCTGGCGGGATCACCTTGAAGTTGTCCAGGCTGGCCTGGGCCCACTTGATAAAACGGTAGCGCTCGCTGTTGCGGCGAAAGTCGATGTCCAGGTTGGCTTCCACCGCCCCCGCTTCGGCGTAGTGCTCGACAATCACCGAATGGTCGATGGTCAGCACCGCCGGAATCGCCGGGTTCACCGCCGTCGGGTCACCGCCGAGTTCCGCCACCACATCGCGCATCCCGGCAAAGTCCGCCAGCGCCGGCAGGCACGTGGTGTCGTGGAACATCAGGCGATTGGGCTGAAATGGCACCTCACAATCAGGCCCCTGTCCCGTGGCGCGCGAAAGCACGGAAGGCAATGAGGCTGGGGCACAACGGGCGATGTTTTCCAGCAGGATGCGCAGCGAATACGGCAGCCGGTGCAATTGCGCAGGTGTCAGCAGCTTATGCAGGTCGATGTAGGCGTAACGTTGCCCGTCGATGTGCAAATGGTTGAGAAAGTCACTCATAGTTGCGCGAAGATCCGTTCGATACGCGCCAGGCCCCAATCCAATTCGTCGCGGGTGATGGACAACGGCGGCGCGATGCGCAGCACGTTTTCATGGGTTTCCTTGGTCAGCAAACCTTCGACAAGCAACGCTTCGCAGATTGGCCGCGCGTCGCGGTCCAGCTCCACGCCGACCCACAGCCCACGCCCGCGAATCTCGCGAATCGCCGGGGAGTTCATGGCCTGGAGACGTTCCACCAGGTAATGGCCGAGCTGCGCGCTGTTGTCGATCAAGCCTTCGTCCTCCAGCACGTTCAAGGCTTCCAGGCCAATGGCGGCGGCCAGCGGATTGCCGCCGAAGGTCGAGCCGTGGCTGCCGGCATCAAACAGATCCATGATCGAGTGATCCGCCAAAAACGCCGACACCGGCATGATCCCGCCACCCAGCGCTTTACCCAGGATCAGCGCATCCGGGCGAATGCCTTCGTGCTGGAAGGCAAACCACTTGCCGGTGCGGCCCAGGCCCGACTGGATCTCATCGAGGATCAGCAAGGTGTTGGTCTCATCGCACAAGGTGCGCAGCTCGCGCAGGAACCCGGCTGGCGGCACGCGAATACCGGCTTCACCCTGGATCGGCTCGATCAACACCGCGCAAGTGTCAGCCGTGATTGCCTGGCGGAAACTCTCGATATCGCCAAAGCGTGCCTCGGTAAAACCGTTGCAGAACGGGCCGAAGTCGGCCTTGTAGTCCGGCTCGGACGAAAAGCCAACGATGGTTGAGGTGCGCCCGTGGAAATTATTGTCGGCCACCACGATCTTCGCCTGGTTCGCGGCGATGCCCTTGACCCGATAGCCCCAGCGACGGGCCGCCTTGATCGCGGTCTCAACGGCTTCGGCGCCACTGTTCATCGGCAGTGCGGAATCAAAGCCACTGATGCGGCACAGCGCCTTGAGGAAGTTGCCCAACGGCTCACTGTAGAACGCCCGGGACACCACGCTGATCTTGTCGATCTGCGCCACGGCGGCGGCGCGGATGCGCGGGTGCACATGGCCGTGGCTGACGGCGGAATAGGCCGACATCATGTCCAGATAGCGCTTGCCGTCATCGCCAATGGCCCAGACGCCCTCGCCCTTGACGATGACCACCGGCAGTGGCGAATAGTTATGGGCGCAAAATTGGTTTTCGAGAGTGATTGCCGGGTTGGAGTGCATGGAGAGTCCTGCCTAGTAAATATCTGATCAAGCGCTGAGCAGCTTGCCGCTGCGAATCGGTGTAGCCCCGGAGACGCGACCCAGCGGGTCCCCCGGTTTCACAAACCGCACATCACGGCGCATGTACAGCACACCGGTGTTGTGACTGTTGACCGTGACGGTCTTGCCGCTGTGAGGGTCGACGATATCGAACAGCGCCTGCCCTGCTTCGATCCGGCTACCCACCGCCGCACGGTGCACCAGCACCCCGGCGCTCGGTGCGTAGAACTGCTCGCTGCCCGCCAGCGGCGTGGCCGGGCTGCGCAGCGCCGGCAAAGGGCGCGGGGTGCCATCGATGGCGCCGAGGTGGGTAAGGTAATCGATGATCGCGGTGGCGTCATGGTCCGCCAGCTCGTAAGACACGTCACGCTGGCCACGGTGCTCGACCGTCACCGCGATGCTGCTGTCCGGGATCGGGAAACGCGCGCCAAAACGCTCGCGCAGGTTGACCCACAGCAGGTACAGCGCTTCGTCGAAGGAATTGGCCTGGGAATCGGTCGCCAACAAAGTCGCTTCAGCACCGATGTAACGGGCCAATGGCTCGATGGTCGGCCACACCGACTCACCAGTGTAGAGGTGCATTGCCGCTTCGCGAGAGCAATGCAGGTCGAGCACGATGTCGGCATCGTGGGCCAGCAGCATCAGGGTCTGTTGCAGCGACTGGTACTCATCCATCGGCTGGGCGACGCGCAGGCATTCACCCCAGGCCTGACGGATCAGCGTGCGGTTGACGTCGATGTCCTGGCCGAGCCGGTGCTCGATTTTTTCGGCGATGGCCTGATAAGGCACCGGGAATCCACGGTTGTAGTTGCGACCGCTGCCCAGTTCAAAACGGCCACTGGGCGCGCCCAGGATGTATTGGCCCAGGCCGGCCGGGTTGGCCACGGCCACCAGCACGATCTGCGCGTTGAGGCGGTCGGCATTTTCCAGCGCCGCCAGTTGCTGGCGCAGGTGCGCAGCCACCAGCATCGCCGGGGTTTCATCGGCATGCAGCGCCGCCTGGATATAGATTTTCCGACCGGCACCCACTGCACCGTAATGCTCACTTTCCACGTACCGGTGGGTGCCCTGTGTCGCTTGCAGCAAGGGGTGTTGTTTAAGTTTCATAACGCAGAAGTCTCGATATTCGAGTGACAGAACTTGAGAAAATACTAACGAGACCGGGTGATCGCCTGTAAGGGCGGCCGGGGCTATCTTGATCTTTAAAACCGATCAGCCCAGGCCGCCCCGCCTGTGGCTACCAGAGCGCCAGGGTGTAGCCCAGCAGCACTCGGTTTTCGTTGACGTCGTTGTAGAAGTTGCCCTTGGCCAGGGCGTTGCGCCAGCGCATCGACACGCCCTTGAACGGGCCGGTCTGCACCACGTAGCTGATGTCCAGGTCGCGCTCCCATTCACGGCCTTCGCCGTTGAAACCGATCACCTCAGCCGAATCACCCTTGGCGTACTTGATGCCGAACAACAGGCCCGGTAGGCCCAGGTCGGCGAAGTTGTAGTCGTAGCGCGCGTGCCAGGCGCGTTCCTTGGTCTGGGTGAAGTTGGTGAACTGGTATTCGGTGAACAGGTAGCTGATGGAGCCATCCAGGTAGGTGAACGGCGTGGTGCCGTACTGCTGCTGGAAGCCGCCGCCGATGCTGTGACCGCCGTACTGGTAGGTCAGGCGTGTACTCAAGGCACGGTTGTCGACGTTACCCGCCAGGCCCGCGCCGTCCTTGTCGGCCTTGAAGTAGCGCACGTCAGTCTTCAAGTTGCCCGGCCCCAGGCCAAAGCTGTTCTTGAAGCCGCCATATTGCTGGTGGTAGATGCTGTCCAGCTCGGCATAGTGGTAGCTGAGCAAGGTGTTGGGCGTCAGCGAGTAATCACCGCCGGCGAAGCGAAACTGGTCGCTCAGGGCCGTGCTTTTGTAGACCTTGCTGATGGTGGTCAGCTTCATGTCTTCGTAATTGGTGGAGTCACGGTCCTTGGCCTGGTCCAGTTGGCCGAGGCTGATCTTGAGGTTGCTGATGTCGTTGGACACCAGTTGCGTACCGCTGAAGGATTGCGGGAACAGGCGGCTGGTGTTGGGTTGCAGGGTCGGCAGGTCCGGCACGAGGTAACCCACGCGCAGCTCGCTCTTGGCCAAGCGGGCCTTGGCGGTCACGCCCAGTTTGGAATAGCTGTCGGAAGCGCGCTTGTCACTGTCACGCTGCAGCAAGCCGGTGCCGGACTTGTCCGGGCTGGAGTCGAGTTTCACGCCAAGCATGCCGATGGCATCCAGGCCAAAGCCCACGGTACCGTCGGTAAAGCCCGACTTGATCCCCAGCAAAAAGCCTTGGGCCCATTCGGCACGCACCGATTGGCTGGCCTCTTCACGGTAGTCACGGTTGAAGTAGTAGTTCTTCAATTCCAGCGTGCCGCTGCTGTCCTTGATGAAGTCGGCATGGGCGGCGAACGGGATCATCCCGCTGCTCACGACGCCTACGCCGGTGATGAGTTGAGTCAGGGATTTTTTCATTTTTTTAGCTCCTGGCAGTGTGGGGGTTGGGGTGTTTTTATTGTTCTTCGGGCATGGCTTCGCCGTTCGCGCAAATCCGGGATTTGCGCGGCGGGCAAAGTCAGTCCTGGGTTACAGCGCTAGCGGTACGGGGCCCTGGCGGATGCGGTAGCCACCGTTTTCAAGCTTCTCCAAGGGGCTGGCAGCGGCCAGCAACTTGCGGGTGTAAGGGTGTTGCGGGCGGTCGAAGATCTCATCGCGGGCGCCCATTTCCACCACCCTGCCCTCGCTCATCACCGCCACTCGGTGGGCGATGCGTTCCACCGCCGCCAGGTCGTGGGAGATGAACAGGCAAGCAAAGCCGTATTGCGCCTGCAGGCGTTCGAACAGCTCCAGAATCTGCTTCTGGATGGTCATGTCCAACGCCGAAATCGGCTCGTCGGCAATCACCAATCGAGGATGACGCACCAGTGCGCGGCCAATCGCGACACGCTGGCGCTGGCCACCGGAGAGCTGGTGCGGGAAGCGGTCGACAAACTGCTCGGCTAAACCAATGTCCAGCAAGGTCTTGGTGACCCGTTCACGTTTCTGCTCGGCACTCATGCCGGGCACATGGCGCAGCGGTTCGGCAAGGATGTCGCCGATTTTCATGCGTGGATCGAGGGACGAGTACGGGTCCTGGAAGATCATCTGGCATTGCAGGCGATGTTCGCGGTTGCCGGACTTGAGAATGTCCACTCCTTCAAACTCGATAGCGCCGGCACAGGCCTTGTTCAGGCCGACAATGGCGCGGCCGAGGGTGGTCTTGCCTGAACCGCTGCCGCCCACCAGCGCCAGGGTTTCCCCCGGTGCAATGCTGAGGTTGGCCGAATGCACCACGCGTTTGAACGCGGTGCGGCCCCACAGGCTGCGCGGGCCAGGATGCTCGATGCACACGTCCTTGACCGTCAGCAGCGGGCCGTCGGCCTGGGGCAAGTCCGCCAGTACCCCGCGACGTGGCAAGGCCTCCAGCAACTGCCGGGTGTACTCGGCCTTGGGCGCCAACAGAATCTGTTCAATGGTGCCCTGCTCCACCGCGCGGCCTTCGCGCATCACCACCACCTTGTGGGCGTAGCGCGCCACCAGGGACAGGTCATGGCTGATGAACAGAATCGCCGTGCCCTGCTCGCGGGTGAGGTCGAGCATCAGCTTCAACACGTCCAGCTGCGCCAGGCAATCCAGCGCGGTGGTGGGTTCATCGGCAATCAGCAGCGCCGGGCGCAGCAGCATCACCGAGGCAAGCATAATGCGTTGGCGCATGCCGCCGGAGAACTCGTGGGGGAACGCCGTCAGGCAACGCTCGGCATCCTTGATGCCAATATGGCCGAGCATCTCCAGGCTGCGCTCGCGGATCTGCGCATCCGTCAGCTTGGTGTGCAGGCGCAGGCCCTCGGCCATTTGCTCGCCGATGCTCATGGACGGGTTCAACGAGACCATCGGTTCCTGAAACACCATGCCGATCTTGGCCCCACGCAGCTCGCGCAGTTGCTCAGGCTTGAGGCTGTTGAGGTCATGGCCCTGGAAGCGGACCTGACCGCCACAGTGTTCCAGCGGTGGCGGCAACAGGCCGATGGCGGCGCGGGCGGCCATGGTCTTGCCGCTGCCGGACTCGCCCACCAAGGCGACGATTTCGCCGGGAGCGATGGTGAAGCTCAGGTCATTGACCGCCAGCGGGCCGTGGGCGCCGATGCGGATTTTCAGGTGATCGACTGCCAGTAATACGTCAGTCATGCTCATTTACTCATCCGTGGATCAAGGCGGTCACGCAAGGCGTCGCCACACAGGTTGAACGCCAGCAACGCCATGGCGATGCAGACACCGGGAAACAGCCCCAGCCAACTGGCCGTGGCGATGTAAGGCCGGCTGGCCGCCAGCATGTTGCCCCAGGTCGCCGCCGGTGGCGGTACGCCCAGGCCGAGGAAACTCAACGAACTCTCCGCAAGAATCGCCCAACCGAACATGCTGGTGGCCAGCACGCACACCGGCGCCACGCAGTTCGGCGCGATGTGGCGCAGCATGGTGTACAGCTCGGAATTGCCGATCACCCGTGAAGCTTCGACAAACTCCTTCTCCCGCAGCGACAGCACGGTGCCGCGCACCACCCGCACCACTGAAGGCGTATAGGCCAGGCTCAGGGCGAAGACGATGCCGTACAGGCTCGGGCCGATGATCGCCATCAGGCCCAGGGCCAACAGGATGCCGGGGAATGCCAGCAACGCGTCATTGACCATCATCAGGCCACGGTCGACCCAGCCGCGCAGGAAACCAGCGAGCAAGCCGAGGAAGGTTCCGGCGATGATCGCCATGCTCACCGTCAACACGCTCACCCACAGGCTGGTGTGCGCGCCGATCATCAGGCGGCTCAACACATCGCGGCCATATTCATCCGTGCCCAGCCAGTGTGCGGCGGTCGGCGCCTGCAAGCGCGCCAGCAAGTTCAGCGCCAGCGGGTCATGGGGCGTCCACACCAAGCCGAGCGCGGCCATGATCAACAGCAAGCCCAACAGGAACGCACCGATCAGCGCGTTCAACGGCGGCACGCGCCAGGCCCTGGGGGCACGCACCGGTGCAGGCAACAGCACCTCGGGTGCAGCAGGAAGTGGCTTATTCATAACTTAACCCTGGGGTCGAAGAGCGGGTACAGCAGGTCCACCAACAGGTTGACCAGCACATAGACAAAGGTCACCAGCAGCAGGCAGCCTTGCAGCACCGGGTAGTCCCGGGCGTAGATGGCGTCGACCATCAGCCGGCCGATACCCGGCAGGGTGAACACGGTTTCCAGCACGGCGATGCCGCTGAGCAGGTTGCCAAGGATCAGGCCGATCAGGGTCAAGGTCGGTGCAAACGAGTTGCGCAACGCATGGCGCCACAACACCGCCCGCTCCGACAGGCCCTTGGCGCGGGCATGGGTGATGTACTCCAGGCGCAGCACTTCGATGGCACTGGCCCGTGCCATCCGCGTGATCGCACCCAGCTCCACCAAGGTCAGGGTGACAATCGGCAGCACAATGAAACTCAAGGCTTGCCACGGTGATTGGCCGAACGACACGTAACCCACCACCGGCAACCAGCCCAGCTTGATGCCAAACGCATACAGCAACAGCAGGCCGAGCCAGAAGCTGGGGATCGACAGCAACAGCGTCGCCGTCGATACCACGCCGAAGTCCAGCGCGCTGTCCTGCTTCCACGCCGACAGCAAACCCGCCGGCACCGCAATCAAGGCCGCCAACAACACCGACACCAAGACAATCCCGGCACTCATCTGGAACCGATCCAGGATCAGCGGCAACACGGCCTCATTGGTGGTGATCGAATGCCCAAGGTCACCGCTGAGCACCGCCTTGAGCCAGATCACAAACTGCACCGGCAACGGCTGGTCCAGCCCCAGGGACGCACGCGCCACCTCCAGGCTGTGGGCATCGGCCATGTCGCCAAGCATCAACAACGCGGGATCACCCGGAACCAGGCGGATGATTGCGAACACCATCAGCGAGATCAGCAGCAAGGTCGGAATCGACATCGCCAGGCGTTGGGAGATAAAACGAAACATTTTTAATTGCTCCCGGCGGCTGGGACGCTGACGGTCCAAAGGCGCGGCTTGGACACCGGCCAGGTGCGCAGGCCCTTGACGTAGTCACGGCTGGCGGCAATTGCGTTGCCGTTGTACATCGGGATCATTGGTACGTCCTTGATCATCTGCTGGTGCAGTTGATCGAACAGCGCCTGGCGCTTGCTGATATCACCTTCGCGCTGGGCTTCACGCAGCCACTCGCGGGCCTGGGGGTTATCCCAGACCTTGCGTGACTCTTTGTCCTTGTCGCCGGTCATCGAGTCGAAACTCAAGGCCGGGTCGAGGCGCTCGGAATACGGGAACGCCATCATCTGGTAGTTGCCGCTCTGGTAGCGCTCCAACTGCGTGCCCCACTCCAGGGTTTCCAGCTCCAGGTTGATGCCACTGGCCTTGGCCATGGCCTGCACGAACACGCCCATGTCGAAGATCGCCGCGTAGCGCTTGTTGACGATCAGCTTGATCGGCTCGCCCTTGTAGCCGGCTTCCCGCAGCAGTTGCTCAGTCTTGGCCGGGTCGAAGGTGAAGCCCTGGTCTTCGACGGCGGTGTGGTAATGGCTGCCGCTGGCAACCATCGAGTTGTTGGCCTTGGAGCGACCGCCGGTGAGCGCCTCGACGATTTGCGCCGAATCCAGGGCATGGGCGATGGCCTGGCGCAAACGCACATCTTTAAGCAGCGGATCACGGGTCTGGAACAGCAAGGCATTCACCGACATGGTACCGCTGGAGGTCACGCGCACGCCGGAATGGGCGGCCAGCTCAGTAGCGTCCAGCGGGGTGACATCAATCAGCAGGTCGACGTTTTTCGACAACAACGCGGCTTTGGCGGCGGCCGGGTCCGGGATCACCAGCAAACGCACGCGGTCCAGGGTGGTGGATTTGTTGCCGGTGTAGCCATCGGGCTCTGTTTCGTCGCGCGGGGTGTAGTTGGGGTTGCGCAGCAACTCGACGTATTGGCCAGGCTTCCACTCACCCAGCTGGAATGGGCCGGTGCCGACCGGAGCTCTCCAGCTGCCATCGGCGTTAAGCGAGTCCGCCGACAGAATGCCGCTGCCGCCACATTCAGGCAGCGCAGTGCTGGTCAGGAACAGGCCGTTGGGCTTGTCGAGGGTGAACACCACGGTGAGAGGGTCCGGGGCGTTCATGTCGACGATCTTCGCACCGCCATGTCCATCGAATTCAGGGGCGCAGCGCCACTGGGTCTTGGGGTCGAGGAAGCGCTTCCAGGTCCACAGCACGTCAGCGGACGTCAACGCCTTGCCATTCTGGAACTTCACCCCGTCGCGCAGGTGAAAGGTGTAGCGCAAGCCGTCGTCGGACACCTGCACGTCCTTGGCCAGCAGCGGGCCAACGGTGGCATCTTCGCGGAAGGCTACCAGCCCCTCGGTGATGTGCATGATCACGGCGTCGGAGTTGGTGTCACGGTTCACACCCGGGTCGGTGCTGCGGATGTCAGCGTTGAGCGCCACCTTCAATACACTTTCAGCGTGGGCAGTGCCCACCAGCGCCGCAGACAAGGCGCCCGCCAGGATAAAAGTCTTGTTCATGGTTAACTGCACCTTAAATGTTCCTTACGCATGGGGTTCGGACGCTGGCAGGACCCAAAAAGAGGCACGGCCGAACACCTGGAGAGTTGTTGTTGTTTTAGTCGCCTTCACGGTTGGCGAATGTTCCTGGACCGATCTTATTCTTCACGCGGCAAGCTTGAGAAGAACGCTCCAGGTGATCAGGCTCGGCTTTTCCGATCACTTGCCAAGCCTGTCCTGACTTGGCTCCAGCCTACCGAAAAATCAGGGCCTGGAGCCGTTTGCATGCGTTCAAAAATAATGAACCTGATCGGCCAAACCGATCTGTGCGCACCTGTAGCCATCAGATAAGCTGACGGGTATTCAATGGTTTAAATGCTGAAACCTGAGGCAGTCCTTCATGACTCTCACCCACCTTCGTGCGTTCTGTGCCGTGGTCGAAAAAGGCAGCTTCCGCTCTGCCGCACGTCAATTGGACGTGGCGCAAAGCACCCTGACCCAGTCGATCCAGACCCTGGAAAAAGAACTCGGCGTGGTGCTGCTGCAACGCTCGAACCAAGGCATCAACCTGACCTCGGCCGGTGAAGTGTTCCTGGTACGCGCCCGCTCCATCACCCTCGACTGCGAACGCGCCCTGCTCGACCTGCAACCGTGGAAAGGCGAGCCCGAAGGCCATATCGATCTGGGCGTGACCTCCGAACCGCTGGCCGAACTGCTGGTGCCGGTGCTGAGCAACTTCACCCAGCGCTTCCCGCGCATCCAAGTGCATGTGGCCAGCGGCACCACCAAGGGCCTGGTGGAAAAAGTCCGCGATGGCCGTCTGGATTTCGTGCTGTGCCCGCTGGCGCCGAATGTCACCGACATCGACCTGTCCATCGACCGCCTCTACAGCTCCAGCGCCGGCATCATTGCGCGCAAAGGTCATCCGTTGGCACAGGCCAAGTCGGTGCAGGAACTGGTGGACTGCCAATGGATCAGCGTGCGCTCCACCGGTGTGATCGGCGGCGCCGAGAACCGCCTGGTCCAGCTGTTCCGCACCCAGGGCCTGGCACCACCGAAGATCGCCATCACCACCGATTCGCTGCTGGAAACCCTGCACATCGTCTCGGAAACCGACTACCTGACCATCGAGCCGCGCATGCTGCCGGGGATGAAGCTGTTCTCCAGCGCACTCACCACCATCGCCATCGAAGAACCCCTGGCAGCCCGTGATGTGTGTTTGATCAGCCGCCGTTCCGCGCCCCTCACCGGGGTCAGCCAGGAACTCACCAGCATGCTGATTTCCTATTCCCGGCTGGTGCACCGCAGCCGTTGATCCACCCTCTTGCCGAGCGTTTCCATGCCCCTGACCTCCTACGACGGTTTGCCCCGCGCCAGCGCCAGCAGTGTTGGCGTTGACCCCGACCGCCTGATCGCGTTTCTCGACGCCGTCAAGGCCGCCGGCCTCGACCTGCATGGCTTCATGTTGCACCGCCACGGCCATGTCGTCGCCGAAGGCTGGACCTGGCCGGTGGACCCCAACGAACCCCGCGTGCTGCACTCCATGGCCAAGAGTTTCACCGGTTGCGCCATCGGTCTGGCCATCGAAGAAGGCTTGCTCAAGCTTGACGATCCCCTGGTCACCTTCTTCCCCGACGAAGTGCCTGCCGACGCCGACCCGCGCCTGGCCGACATGACCGTCGAACACCTGCTGACCATGCGTACGGGGCACGCCAGCAATACGTCCGGCTCCGTATGGCGCGGCATCAGCACCAGCTGGATCGCGGAATTCTTCAAGATCCCACTGGCCTATGCGCCGGGCACCGAATACGTTTACACCAGCGCCGCCAGCTACATGCTCTCGGCGCTGATCAATCGCGTTGCCGGGCAGACCTTGCACGACTACCTCAAGCCGCGCCTGTTCATCCCCTTGGATATTCACAACGAAACCTGGGACATCGGCCCGGACGGCGTGAACCCCGGCGGCAATGGCCTCACCGCCCCCGTGTCGGCGGCGCTGAAACTGGCAGTGCTGCACGCCCAGGACGGCCTGTGGAATGGGCAGCAAATACTGCCGGCCGCCTGGGTCCGCGCCGCCACCCAACGCCAAGGCGGGCCGGACAGTCGTTACGGCTACCACTGGATGATGAAACCCAGCGGGGCCTTCAGTGCACTGGGGGTGTTTGTGCAGATGGCCGCCGTGTACCGCGAGTATGGCGCGACGCTGGTATTGGTGGGTGGGATGAAAAACTCGGCGGCGATCCTGCCGTATGTCGAAGCCCATTTCCCGGCGGCGTTTACCCGCGGCGGCAGCCCTGGCGCGGATGCACGCCTGGAACAGCGGCTGGCGAGCATGGCCGAGCGACCTGCGCTAGTGTCTTTATGTGCTGCGCCGGCGAATGGGAAGCGCGTGTTTGAAATGGCCGACAACGGATTGGGCGTGCAGCGGTTGTCGTTTGAGTTTGCAGGCGATGTCTTGACCTTCGAACTCAGCGACAGTCAGGCCACCCATTCGTTGAAAGTGGGCGTTGATCACTGGCTCAGCGGCCTGACCAGCATGCCCGGCCGGGCGTTGCATCACGGTTATGAATTCAACGGCGCGCAGATCGTTGCCGGTGCCCGCTGGCTGGACGCCAGGACACTGGAAATGACCTGGATCTACCCGCAAACGGCATTCAGGGATCGGGTGGTGTGTGTGTTTGACGGGGATGGCGTGAGCGTTGCGCGCACGGTTAACGTCAACAGTGCGGAGCGCGAGCAGGCCGTGTTGATCGGCAGGTCGCGCTAAGCGACCTGCCGATCGCCGCAAGGAGGCTTAAGCACCCGGCTGCAGTAACAACGCCACCAGCGCACTCCATCCCGTCTGATGGGATGCGCCCAGCCCGCGTCCGGTTTCCCCGTGGAAATACTCGTGGAACAACACCAAATCACGGCTGGCCGGGTCTGCTTCCAGCTGGGCGTACCCCGCCATCGACGGCCGTGAGCCATTTTCATCACGCAGAAAGAGACGCGTCAGGCGCTGACTGAGGCCGTCGGCGACGTCCTCCAGGGAGGACAGGTAACCACTGCCGGTCGGGTACTCCACCGAGAAGTTGTCCGCGTAATAGCGGTGAAACTCCCGCAACGACTCGATCAGCATGTAGTTGACCGGCATCCACAACGGCCCGCGCCAGTTGGAGTTACCGCCGTACAGCCGCGAGTCGGATTCGCCCGGCTGATAACTCGCACTCAGGGTATTGCCGTTCATCTTCAACGCCAGCGGTTGTTCGGCAAACGCCTTGGACAGGGACCGCACGCCAAAGGCCGACAAGAACTCTTCGTCATCCAACATGCGCCGCAACAGGTCCTTGGTGCGCTCGCCGCGCAGAAGCGCCAGCAACAGGCGATTGCCCTGCCCCGGCTCGTTCCAGCGCGAGACCAGTTTGGCCAGGTCCGGCCGGTGCTTCATGAAGCCCAGCAAACGCTCGCGTAACCCTTCCAGGCCTTCATGCTCGCGCTGCTCCAGCACCAGCACGGCAAACAGCGGCATCAGCCCGACGATCGAACGCAGGCGCACCGGTTCGTTCTGGCCATCGGGGCGATGCAGCACATCGTAGAAGAACAGGTCCTGCTCGTCCCACAGGCCTTCGGCGCTGTCGTCGACGCGGTTGATGGCGCCGGCGATATACAGGAAGTGCTCGAAGAACTTTACGGCGATGTCGACATACACCCCGTTGCGCTTGGCCAGCTCCAGCGCGATGCGCATCAAGTCCAGCGCATAGGCCGCGACCCACGCCGTGCCATCGGCCTGATCCAGCTGGTAACCCGGAGGCAACGCAGCCGAGCGGTCGAACAAGGCGATATTGTCCAGCCCGAGGAAGCCGCCTTGGAACAGATTGCGCCCTTCGGCGTCCTTACGATTGACCCACCAAGAGAAATTCAGCAGCAGCTTGTGGAATATCCGCTCCAGGAAATCCATATCGCCTACGCCAGTCAGCGCCTTGTCCTGCTGGTAGACCCGCCAACTGGCCCAGGCATGCACCGGCGGGTTGGCGTCGTCGAAGCGCCATTCGTAAGCCGGCAACTGGCCATTGGGGTGCATGAAGCGGTCTTTTACCAGCAGCAACAGTTGCTGCTTGGCATAGCCCGGATCGATCAGCGCAATGGCCACTGCCTGGAAGCCTTGGTCCCACGAGGCGTACCACGGGTACTCCCAGGTGTCGGGCATGGAAAGGATGTCGAAATTCGACAGGTGCCGCCAATGCGTATTGCGGATATGCAGGCGCTCGGGCGGCGGCGCAGGTTGTGCCGGGTCGCCGTCGAGCCATTGGTTCACGTCGAAATAGTAGAGCTGCTTGGACCACAGCAGCCCGGCCAGGGCCTGACGCTGCACATTGCGCGCATCCTCATCGGCGATGTCGCGTTGCAAGGCGGCGTAGAAGTCATCGGCCTCTTGACGGCGTTGTTCGAACAGTTTGCGGGCGTTGACCGGCGGCGCGTCGACCGGGGCAAAACGCAAATAGAGGGTTTTGCTTTCCAGGCCTGCCAGGTCGAGGATGAAGCGCGCGGCGACTTTGGTGCCGCCGTCACGGCGAATTGCCGATTGAACACCGCCGACCACATAATCATTGATCCCATCCTTGAACGGCCCCGGTGCCGGCTGCCCATCCAACCGGGGGACATTGGTTTCGTTCTCGCAGAACAACCATTCCACGCCGTCCTGGCCCCAGGCACTGAGATGACGATCCGCCAATTCATGATGACGCGCCAGCACCTGTTCACCGTCCCGCATCAACTGCGGCTTGGGCGCGTCGAAGGTCCAGCTCCAGTCATTGCGCGCCCACAGCTGGGGCAACACCTGCAAACGCGTCGGTTGCCCCGAACGGTTGTGTACGGTGATACGCATGAAAATGTCGTCGGGCTGGTGCTTGGCGTATTCGACGCTGACATCGCAGTAGCGGTTGTCTTCGAACACGCCGGTGTCGAGGATCTCGTACTCGGCATCCGCCAGGCCACGGCGGGCGTTTTCGCTGATCAGGTCGGCGTAGGGAAAGGCGGCGTGGGGGTATTTGTAGAGCATGCGCATGTAGGCATGGCTCGGTACGCCGTCGACGAAAAAGTACAATTCCTTGACGTCTTCACCGTGGTTGCCTTCGGCGTTGTTGAGACCGAACAGGCGCTCCTTGAGGATCGCGTCACGCTCGTTCCACAGGCCCAGGCCCAGGCACCAGCGTTGCGCCTTGTCGCTGAAACCCGCTAAACCATCCTCACCCCAGCGGTAGGCACGGCTGCGCGCGTGCTCATGGGGAAAGTAGGTCCAGGCGTCGCCGTCGGCGCTGTAGTCTTCGCGCACCGTGCCCCATTGGCGTTCGCTTAAATAAGGGCCCCACTCGCGCCACCGCTCGGCATCCGGCTGCGCCAGGCGTTGGCCTTCGAGGGTTGCACGTATTCGGTTGTCGGGTGTGGCCGTCATCGGGTCCTCCATCGCCTACCAGGTGAGAGGCAGTGTAGAGCCCAATGACGCCCGGGTGCACATGAAGACTTAGAAGATCGCGTAGGTGTAGTTGAAGATCAGGCGGGTCTGGTCCTGGTCGGCGGTGCCGGTGTTCTTGCCGTGATAGGTGCCGGTACGGAAAGTCGTACCAAAACCTTTCAGGGGACCGGCCTGCACAACGTAGTCAAGGCGGAAGTCGGCTTCGTTTTCTTTCTGATCAGGGCCACCGGCTACCTTCGACTTGATGTCCCGGCCATCCAGGTAAGCCACGGACGCCTTCAGGCCCGGCACGTAGGCCTTGAAGTCATACGAGTACTGACCAAAGTTGACCTGCTCGCCCGCGCGGGAGAACTGGCCGACCACAGCATCGGTGAAAAGGTAGAAGTCGCTGCCGCCAGCGCCTTGTGCATGCGGATCGGCCAGGCTGCCCTGGTTCACCCACACAAAACCGCCGTCGTCACCCACGCCAATGTGGCCGAGCATCAAGCTGCTGCCGCCCAACTGGTAGGTGAAGGCCGCGCTGTAGGTCTTGTTGTCCACTTCGCCGGCGTGCTTGGCATAGCCACCGTTGTTGTTGAACTGGTAGCCGCTCTCGCCGTTCTTGCCGTCGCTGCTGCTGTCGAAGTAGCGCAGGTCGGTCTTGAACGACTGGTCATTGCCCAGCGGCAACACGTGGACCAAGCCGAAGTAGTTCTGTTTGTAGAAGTCCTGCAACTGGGCATAGTAGTACTGCAACGTCAGGTTTTTCGCGATGACGTTGTCGGAAGAACCGAACGGTTTGTAGTCCACCCCACCGAACTTGAAGCTGTCACTGTCGCGCGTCCCACCGGCCACGCTCAAGCCCGTAGAGTTGCTGGAGGCACGGCCTTCAGCGCGGTTCAGTTCACCGCCGGTGAAGGTGACATTGGGGATGTCGTTGGAGGTCAGGATGCCGCCGTCAAAGGTCTGCGGCGCCACGCGGCTGTCGTTGGACACCAGGATCGGCAACACCGGCGCCAAGCCACCCCCCACATGCAACTCGGTCTGGGAAATGCGGAACTTCACGTTGCCCGCCGCGCGACCGAAAGAATCGGCAGGTTCAGTGCCGTTGTTCTTGGTCGGAAAGAAGCTGTTGCCGTTGCCCGACAGGCCTGCGCCCGCCGTGTGGCCATCGCCACCGTCCAGACGCAGCGCGCCGAAGGCCATCACATCAAACCCCAGGCCGACGGTGCCTTGGGTGAAGCCGGATTTGTAGTCAAAACGCAGCGCGGTTGCGGTTTCGCGCAGGTCGTTGTTGGTCCCCGAGCGGTTATCCGCGCTGTAGTACATGGTCCGCGAGCTGATGGCCGCGTGACTGTCTTCAAGGAAACCGCTGTGACCGTTGCCCGTGCCCAGCGAACCGAGCCCGAAATCATCAGCGAATGCCTGTTGTGCAAGAACGGCGGCGGTGATCGACAACGCCAGTGTAGAAATTTTCATTAACGACAGCCCCTAAACATTTTTTTATGTGTCTGGTGTGCATAACGGCGTTTTCATCCTTGCAAACGTGACGATTCTTTCATGCCGACCGGGGCGGACTCCGTGAAGAATTAGTTAGGAAAACCGCCCTTAAATGAAATTTCTCAGGGGCTGGTTTTTGTCATATTCACGTCATCTCATTCATTTGCAGAATGAAGTCCTGAGGATTCTTCGTTTGCAAGCGCGCCTTGCGCTCAACAAAATCCAGGCACAGGCCACCTCTATCGTCATCGCCATCAGGAATTTTTCTATGCCTAGCACCGCACATGTCAGCCCAGACGAGATCCGCAAGGGCTTTTCCAAGGCCATGTCCGACATGTACCGAAATGAAGTTCCCCTGTATGGCGCGCTGATGGAGCTGGTGGCCGAGATCAATACCCACGTGCTCGACACCCAGCCACAGCTGGCGCAGCAACTGCGACGCACCGGCGAAATCCAGCGCCTGGACATGGAACGCCACGGCGCGATCCGCCTGGGCACGGCAGAGGAACTGGCGACCATCAGCCGCCTGTTCGCAGTGATGGGCATGCAACCGGTGGGCTACTACGACCTGACACCGGCTGGCGTGCCCGTGCACTCCACCGCATTTCGCGCCGTGCATGAACAGGCGCTGCAAACCAGCCCGTTTCGCGTATTTACCTCATTGCTGCGCCTGGAACTGATCGAAAACCCCGACCTGCGCGCCTTTGCCGAAACCGCCCTGGCCAAACGCTCGATCTTCACCCCCGGCGCCCTGGCGCTGATCGAACAGGCGGAAAAAGACGGCGGCCTCAACGTTGCGGATGCCGATGAGTTCATCCGCCAGGCCCTGGAAACCTTCCGTTGGCACCACACCGCCACCGTCACCAGCGCGCAGTACCAGCAACTGAGCGACCAGCATCGCTTGATCGCCGACGTGGTCGCCTTCAAAGGCCCGCACATCAACCACCTGACCCCGCGCACCCTGGACATCGACCAGGTCCAGGCTGCCATGCCCGGTAAAGGCATCACGCCAAAAGCCGTGATCGAAGGACCGCCTCGCCGCCGCTGCCCGATCCTGCTGCGCCAGACCAGCTTCAAGGCCCTGGATGAACCCATCGCCTTCACCAACGCCCAAGGCAGCCACAGCGCACGCTTCGGCGAAATCGAACAACGCGGCGTAGCACTCACGCCCAAAGGCCGTGCGCTGTACGACCAGTTACTGAACGCCGCGCGTGACGAACTGGGCGCTTTCCCCAATGAGGGCAACGCCACGCGTTATGTCGAATTGATGGAACGGCACTTCCAGGCCTTCCCGGATGATCACGCGCAGATGCGTGAACAGGGCCTGGCCTACTTCCGCTACTTCACCACCGAGCAGGGTCTGGCGGCGCGTGGTTCGGCTGATCAACCGCGAACCCTGGACGCATTGATCGCAGCGGGCCACATCGATGTGGAGCCTTTGGTGTATGAAGATTTTCTGCCGGTGAGTGCGGCGGGGATTTTCCAGTCGAACCTGGGGGATGCGGCGCAGAGTCACTACGCGGCCAACTCGAACCAGGCCGAATTTGAAAAGGCGCTGGGCCGTCGGACCATTGATGAATTGAAGCTGTATGGCGAGACGCAGCAGCGCTCGATTGATGCGTGCACACGAGTACTGTTGGCCTGAAATGAAGTACCCACCCGGCTCACCAGCGCAATCCTTGCGCCGCAACAGTCCCCAGAGCCGGGTGGGCGGTGGGCATCATAGGCAGTGTAAGCCGCCCTGTCCTTCAGACAATTCTGAACAAATGTGTCCGCCCCTGCTGTAGGAGCGAGCTTGCTCGCGAAAAACCTGAGAGCGCCGCGATGAACCAGAAGCGCTGCGTTATCGTTGACGTTTTTCGCGAGCAAGCTCGCTCCTACAGGGGAGTGTGTTTTGGGCTTATGCCAACTTCGCCACAATGTCGTCTTTGATCAACAGCCGTTTCTTCTTCAGCTTCTCCACCTCCTCATCGCTGGCACTCGCCGACTCTGCCTTCAGCACCTCCTTGTCAGCGTCATCGTATTGAGTGAGCAGCGAGTCCAGGCGTTTGTCGCTCGCCCTGCGTTCGTGAACGACTTCCTTGCTCAACCCCAAGTCCTGATACAGGTCGTGTTTCACTGGCATGGCGTACCTCCGCACGTTGATCAATGGCTTACGCCCTAGAAGCTAGACCATTGCGAGGGGTCTTGTCATGTTCGGAGTCAATACAGCCCCGTTCGTCGCGGCGCAGGTGTTTGGATCAAACCTTTGCGGCGCCCTGCCCTCCACTCTAGATAGCCATTCGAGGGAGACCGGTTCATGACTCATGCCGCCACCGCTGTCGACACCCAATGCATCAACACCATTCGCACCCTGGCCATGGACGCCGTGCAGAAGGCCAATTCCGGGCATCCGGGCACGCCCATGGGCCTGGCGCCGGTGGGTTACACGCTGTGGAGTCGCTTCCTGCGTTATCACCCGGAGCATCCCGACTGGCCCAACCGTGACCGTTTTGTGTTGTCGGTGGGGCATGCGTCGATGTTGCTGTACTCGCTGCTGCACCTGGCGGGTGTGGTGGAAATCGACGCCCATGGCAAGCGTACGGGCCAGCCGGCGATCAGCCTGGACGACATCAAGCAATTTCGGCAGGCCGATTCGAAAACGCCGGGCCATCCCGAATACCGCATGACCACTGGCGTGGAAACCACCACCGGGCCACTCGGCCAGGGCTGCGCCAACAGCGTCGGCATGGCGATGGCCGAGCGCTGGTTGGGTGAGCGTTTCAACCGTGATGGCCAGGTGTTGTTCGATTACGACGTCTACACCCTGTGCGGTGACGGCGACATGATGGAAGGCATCAGCAGCGAAGCTGCGTCGATGGCCGGCCACCTGAAGCTGGCGAACCTGTGCTGGATCTACGACAACAACACCATCAGTATCGAAGGCCACACCGAATTGGCGTTCAGCGAAGACGTGATCCAGCGCTTCCAGGCCTATGGCTGGCACACGTTGCACGTGACCGACGCCAATGACTTGCAGGCCTTGAGCGCGGCGCTGGAGACCTTCAAAAGCAATACCGGCGCACCGACCCTGATCGTGGTCGACAGCGTGATCGGCTACGGCTCGCCCCACAAGCACAACACCGCCGCCGCCCATGGCGAACCGTTGGGCGATGAAGAAATCCGCCTGACCAAGGCCGCTTATGGCTGGCCGCAGGATTCAAGTTTTCTGGTGCCGGACGACGCGCGCACCGTCTTGCGTGATGCCCTGTTGGAACGCAGCCAGGCGTTGTACGAAACCTGGAGTCAGCACCTGTCGCAGTTGGAGCAGTACGAGCCGGAACTGGCTGACGAGTTGCGCCGCATGCGTGCAGGAGAAATGCCCGAGCATTGGCAAGACGATTTACCTCACTTCGACAGCGATCCCAAGGGTATCGCCAGCCGCGCCGCAGGTGGCGAAGTGCTGAATGCGTTTGCCCAACAAATCCCGTGGCTGCTGGGCGGCTCGGCGGACTTGTCACCGTCGACCAAGACCAACCTTACCTTCGACGGCGCCGGGCGTTTCAGTGCCGACGACTACAGCGGGCGCAACCTGCACTTCGGCATTCGTGAGCACGCCATGGGCGCGATCGCCAATGGTATGGCGCTATCCTACCTGCGGCCGTACACCTCGACCTTCCTGGTGTTCAGCGACTATATGAAACCGCCGATCCGACTGGCGGCGATCATGGAATTGCCGGTGGTGTTTGTGTTTACCCATGACTCGATTGGCGTCGGTGAAGACGGGCCGACGCACCAGCCGATCGAGCACCTCACGCAACTGCGCGCCACGCCGGGGTTGCTGACGCTGCGGCCCGGCGATGCCAACGAAACCCTGGAATTATGGAAGGTAGCCCTGGCGCAAACCCATCGGCCAAGCTGTGTGGTGTTGTCGCGCCAGCCGTTGCCGACGTTGGATCGTACGAAATATGCGCCGGCGTCCGGGGCAGCCAAGGGGGCTTATGTGTTGGCGAGTGCCAACGAGCCCAAGGTGATTCTGTTGGCGACCGGCAGCGAGGTCAGCCTGGCCGTGGCGGCGTATGAACAGTTGGAAAACGAAGGGATTGCCGCGCGGGTCGTCTCGATGCCGAGTTGGGAGTTGTTTGAAGACCAGGACCAGGCGTATCGCGACAGTGTGTTGCCGCCAGCGGTGAAGGCGCGGGTCGTGGTGGAACAGGCTGGGCCATTGGGTTGGGACCGGTATGTGGGGCAGACCGGGGCCAAGGTGGTGATGAACAGCTTTGGCGCGTCGGCGCCGCTGGCCAAGTTGCAGGAGAAGTTTGGGTTTACGGTGGAGAATGTGGTGGAGCAGGCTTTATCGCAGGTTCAACTGATTCAGGGTTGAGCTAAAAGTGGGATTGCTCGCGAATGCGGGGGGCAGTTTTTTGGGGTGGGGTACATATCCGTTATTTAGGTAATGGCTGATATTGGTTCCGCCCTTACGGCGGCTCACTTTTGATAGAGCGCAAAAGTAAGCAAAACGC
>NZ_JACAQP010000194.1:0-316 GCF_013387025.1 Pseudomonas reactans
TTACTCATTTGTAGGTTAGAGCTCACAATGTGAGTTGTAGGTGCTTTATGCAATAACCTTGTACACTCTCACATGTTTGATTACATTTGAATATTAATCATTCGACACTTTGGATATTTGATTCGATCTTCACGTTATTATTATTCCGCACACGTCAAATCCGACTTTACAAGATCATCATGTTCATAACTAGGATCATACAATTAATAGCAATTGCATCGAAACCAACAAGATGAATTATGAAATTCATACCTTTGTTTGGATGTAAGGATCCAAACCAGAATCCCTCTAATGATTCACACCCAAGAACACCAAA
>NZ_JACAQP010000195.1:0-308 GCF_013387025.1 Pseudomonas reactans
CATGGTCTGCCGCCTCCGCTGAAGCACGTCGAGATATGTAATCGATACCAAAGGATGGAAGGAAATACTCCTGGTCTACCGCGTCCGTTAAGGAGGTGATTGCCTCTTGCCCCTGGATCGACTCAAGCAGTTCCTCCTTCTCAATAAGCACTTGTAGCCAGGACACTACTTCGGATTCTGGGGGAGTCTTGATCTTGGACATAATTCTTCCTTGAGTTGATATCAGACGATTTTAGTGGTCACCCAGTTTCTACAGGCAAATCGACTTAACCATGTGGCTTCCTTGAAGCCAGGTCAATCACCTTACG
>NZ_JACAQP010000196.1:0-880 GCF_013387025.1 Pseudomonas reactans
GGATTCATGATAAGTTCCTCGTACCAAAAAAAAATGGTTAATGATACATTCAACCAATGAACTATGACTTAATGATTCCATTGCTACGATTCATACAGTCGAAGTAACTACGAACTTCAAATTCAAGTAATAACATTCTTGAATCATCAAAACGACTTCGATATCTCTTTTTTAGTTTCTCTCGAGAAAGTCTTTGTGAATCCATACGACTTTAGTTTTTCCGTTTCTTTGTCCCGAAACGCTCTTTGAATTCTTCGAATTTTTTATTGACTTCATCCGTTTATTCATTCAAATCACAGTCACAGATGAGACAGAAGGACTTATATCGAATCCCCATCTACATTTACATTTACATTCGATTAGTAGGGAAAATTAGATATATCTTTAGCTCATATATAACTAGTCAATATCTAATATCACATATACAAGTCTTTCTTCCACAATGTAAACCAACTCTTCCCTCATCTTCAATTCAAGCTGATTTGATAAGGATGCGTCTAACCCTTGACAAGAGTTAACTTATAGCCATTCAATTCCATATACCTAGTTCGACCTGGCCTCTACGAACCATTTATGAATCCCCTTTTTTAGAAATTATCCTTTCCCTTTCTTTATCATTATCACGCAACTTAAATTGATAAGATAATAAATGGATAAATTGATTGGGCCGAATCGTTGCATAGAAATGGATTTGATTGATCTAAGTTCATAGAATTTCTTATTTCTTAATATTTTCGTTTGGTCAATCGTTGAATAAAATCAACTGAAAAGGGGGAATAGTTCTATAGAACATCTTTTTTTATTTAATCACACATCGTACAAGACTTCTTCGTCAAATTACGACTCCGAATAGTTAATATTCGGATTCGATGACCAATCT
>NZ_JACAQP010000197.1:0-310 GCF_013387025.1 Pseudomonas reactans
GGATGTCCATCGCCAGTTGCCACTGATACCACTGCGCCTTGCTGTTGGAGACATGGGCCGACCAGACGATATCGGCGTTTTCGACGGTCAGTTCAGCGACCACTTCTCCGGCCAGGTTGTAACCATACAGCCGGAACTCGGCGGCCTGGCGCTTCAGCGCGCCCTGGGCATCGCGGTAGAACCCCTGGGGTTCGGGGCGCGGGGAGGTCACCTGGGGGCCGACAAAGTATTCCGCCTCGCTGTTGCCGACCCGCGCCACGCCAATGGCGGGGTGGATGGCGGCGCTGACGATGCGCTTGTCTTGGCTGGG
>NZ_JACAQP010000198.1:0-417 GCF_013387025.1 Pseudomonas reactans
GTAATATGTAAACTGTAGTGTACTTTCTTTGAAATGTGTGTTTCCACGTAAACAATTCATAAAAATATTAAGTTGATTATTTTCCCATGTGAGATACCATATAACCATACTGTGACTAGTTGGCCTGCTGCGACGTTCTTCAGGCGTCGGAATGTTAGACATTTGGACACCTCAGACCTGCCGGTCAAGCTGTAGCTAGCAGCTCAGGTGCGGGGTTGTCAATCCCGTATAGATCTATACACAAATATCACGTTCTCTTACCGAGACTCTGGTTATAAATTTCAGGACTTATAGTATGTACTTAAATAAGCACTGTGAAGACCCGTCTCACAAAAATGTATGTATCAATCAACTTGTTTACGTAAAGTTTGTATATGAAAAACCCTTGTATTTGTCCATTATCATTTTTCTCATGAT
>NZ_JACAQP010000199.1:0-374 GCF_013387025.1 Pseudomonas reactans
CGTTTTGACATCCAAGTGGTGAAGTTCCCACCCATTAGTAGCGGCTAAGGCAATGAGAAACCTGATGGTTTCAATTCGAGCTACCGGAGCAAATACTTCTTGGAAATCAATGCCAGGTTGTTGTACGTACCCTTTAGCAACCAACCTTGCCTTGTGTTTGTTTATGGTGCCATCTGCATTTTTCTTCAGCTTGAACACCCATTTGAGTCCAATTGGCTTCACCCCCATAGGCTTGTTCACGAGAGTCCACGTATTATTCTTGTTGATTGAACTGATTTCCGCATTCATGGCTTTAACCCACTCCGGTTCTTTCTTCGCCTCTTCAACCGATACTGGTTCGTCACTGGTTGTTAGGAGAAGTTCTTCCAGGTTGT
>NZ_JACAQP010000200.1:0-321 GCF_013387025.1 Pseudomonas reactans
AACCATGCGTCGCTGCTGGATGCCGGCTTGCTCTCGGGGGCGCGCTTCAACCGTTATTTGCATAACGACGCCGCCAGCCTCGCCAAGCGCCTGGAAAAAGCCACCGGTAATACGTTGGTGGTCACCGACGGCGTCTTCAGCATGGACGGCGATCTGGCCGACTTGCCGGCCCTGGCCCGTGAAGCCCGGGCCAAAGGCGCCTGGCTGATGGTCGACGACGCCCATGGTTTCGGCCCGCTGGGGGCCAACGGCGGCGGCATTGTCGAGCATTTCGGCCTGAGTCAGGAGGATGTGCCGGTGCTGGTCGGCACCCTGGGCAAG
>NZ_JACAQP010000201.1:0-372 GCF_013387025.1 Pseudomonas reactans
CCATATACTATCATGACCTCTTCTTGTTCTCGGTAACCCGACAATCAAGTCCATGGTTACATCTTCCCACTTTCCGGCTGGAATGTGCAATGACTGAGCATCCCCATGCGGGACCTGATGTTCCGCCTTGACTTGTGCACAAATAACACACTTGGAGATGTACTTAGCTATCCTTTTCTTCATTCCAGGCCACCAATACTGTCTTTTCAGATCTTGATAAGTCTTGGTACTCCCTGGATGTATGGAATACTTTGACTTATGCGACTCTTCTAGAATCAGCTTCCTCAAACCTCCTACTTTCGGTACCCAAACGCGGTTCATGAAAGTCTTCAACCCTTGACTGTTGGTTTCAAACTGCATGTCTTTTCCTAG